>JBJKPE010000164.1:0-7726 GCA_046706685.1 Thermodesulfovibrionales bacterium
CCGATGAGATCCTCAACTTTTACCACTTCGTTGTGACGGAGATCTCCGGCATGATTCCCCAGGGCTCGGTCTCGATTGAGGTCTATTCCGATACCACGACCAAAGCTGAAGACATGCTGGTCCAGGCGGCAAGGATGTTCAAGTGGATCCCGAACGCCCATATCAAATTCCCGTCCTCTCATGAAGGGTTGAAGGCCGCGGAGCAGGCGGTGAAGGAGGGCATGAGAGTAAACATGACACTCTGCTTCAGTCAGGGGCAGGCCGCCGCCGTTTACGCGGCGACAAAGGGGGCTAAAAGGGGCGCAGTCTTCGTCTCTCCCTTTGTCGGCCGGCTGGACGACAAGGGGGAAAACGGTATGGACCTCATCGCAAACATGCTCAAAATGTACCGGGCTGGCGACGCCCACGTCGAGGTCCTGACAGCCAGCGTCAGAAACATTGACCACTTTATGTGCGCTCTGAAGCTTGGCTCGGACATTGTTACGGTGCCCTTCGAAATCCTGAAGGAATGGGGTGAGAAGGGACTGCCGCTGCCCGGCAGCGATTATGTATATTCGAAAGATCTAAAGCCCATTCCTTACAGGAATATAGACCTGACAAGGAAGTGGCGGGAATACGATATCTCTCATGACCTGACTGTGAAGGGAATGGAGAAATTCTCGGCTGACTGGAACTCGCTGATTAGGTAGCGTTGTGTATAAATTAGTTGCTTATGTGCTTGTCATTTCCCGACCTTCACGGGGAATCTTTCTTTGTTTCCGGAAGGATTCCCGACCGCTTCGCTTGCGGGAATGACAGCGTTCAAAGTATTTAATTGCCGCGGTAATACCAGCCATTATGAGCAAGAAAAGGAGCGCAGATGAGAATCCGGTCCATCAATCCTTACACTGAAGAAGTGATAAAAGAATTCGACCTCATGAATCCCGGTTATGTCGACGGGGCCATCCACAAATGCCGCCACGCCTTTCTTTCATGGAGAGAGGTATCCACTGCGAAGCGGGCCGCCGCCGTCGGGAAACTCGGGGAACATCTCAGGTCCGAGAAGCGCAAATATGCGGAGACCATGACCCATGAGATGGGCAAACCGATCAGAGAGTCGCTCGGAGAGATCGAGAAATGCGCCTGGCTCTGCGACTATTACGCAAAAAATGCAGATACATTTCTAAAGCCCGAGGATGTAGAGACCGAGGCCAGGAAGAGTTATGTCCTCTTCCAGCCTCTCGGTATTGTGCTGGCCGTCATGCCGTGGAACTTTCCCTTCTGGCAGGCCTTCCGCTTCGGCATTCCTGCAATCACGGCCGGCAACGTCGTAGTACTGAAGCATGCATCGAACGTTCCGATGTGCGCCCTTGCCATCGAGGAGGCTTTCAGAAAAGCCGGGTTCCCCGAAAATATTTTCACAACCCTGCTCATAGACGCAGGGGAAGCACGAAGGCTTATTGAGGAGGACATGGTCGACGCGGTCTCGCTTACCGGCAGCAATGGGGCGGGAGCAGAGGTCGGATCTCTGGCCGGGAAAAAGATCAAGAAGTTTGTGCTCGAACTCGGCGGCTCCGACCCCTTCATCGTCCTGGACGATGCGGACATAGAAAAGGCAGGTGCGATGGCGGCAAAGGCGCGTATGCTAAACGCCGGCCAAAGCTGCATAGCGGCCAAGCGGTTCATCATTATGGAGAAAGTGGCGGATCGCTTCAAGGAGGTCTTTCTGTCCGGGCTTAATGGACTAAAGGTCGGCGATCCGATGGATGAGGCAACCGATGTGGGCCCGGTCGCCAAGCGCGAGATACTCGATTCTCTTAACGAGCAGATCAGGGATGCGTCGGACAAGGGCGCCGACGTCGTGCGGGTGGAGCATTCTTTTACGAAGGGGCTTTTTTTCTCTCCCTGTGCGGTGTACAATCCGAGGCCCGGCATGAAGGTCCTTAGCGAAGAAGTGTTCGGCCCGATTGCTCCGGTCATTACCGTGGGAGATGAAGACGAGGCGGTAAGAACTGCGAATGACACGGAATTCGGTCTCGGCGCCTCCGTCTGGAGCCGGGATCTGGAGCGGGCTGAGCGGCTGGCCTTGAAGATAGAGGCCGGATCGATAGCCATAAACGACATGGTCAAGTCCGACCCCAGGCTGCCCTTCGGCGGTGTAAAGAAATCCGGCGTCGGCAGGGAATTGTCGCATTACGGCCTAAAGGAATTCGTAAATGTTAAAACCGTGGTAGTGAGAGAGTGACCACCTTATGAAGGCATCCGATCTCTTTGTGAAGCAGCTTGAGGAGGAGGGCGTCGAATATATCTTCGGCCTCCCGGGCGAGGAGAACCTCGACTTTCTGGAGTCGCTCCGGACATCATCGATCAAACTGATCCTCACCCGCCACGAACAGGCCGCCGCCTTCATGGCAGCAACCCATGGCAGACTGACCGGGAAGGCGGGCGTCTGTTTCTCGACCCTCGGCCCGGGAGCTACGAACCTCGTGACCGGCATTGCGCACGCTCAGCTCATAGGAGCACCTCTGGTGTCGATCTCCGGGCAGAAGGCCCTCAGGGAGAACCGTCAGGCCCGCTTTCAGCTCATCGATGTCGTAAGCCTTATGAGGCCCATCACCAAATCCGCGACATCGATTGTCGACCCCGGCACCATCCCGACCGTCCTGCGAAATGCCTTTAAACTTGCGCAGGCGGAAAGGCCGGGAGCGGTACATGTGGAACTCCCCCAGGATGTGGCCTCGGGCAGGACAGATGCGCCGCTCCAAAAGAGCTGGGCCATCAGAAGGTCCGCGCCCGCCCCCCAGTCGATCGTCGCCGCCGCGGGATTGATCAACAGGGCAAGATACCCCCTGATTATCGTTTCATCCGGAGCAAACAGGAAATTGATATCCAGACAGATCGGAGAGTTCGTCGGGAAAACGGGCATTTACGTGGTCCACACACAGATGGGGAAGGGTGTCCTGAGCGACGTGTCTGAATACAGTCTTTTCGCGACAGGCATTCACGGCCGCGATTACGTGAACTGCGCGATAGACAGGGCGGATCTTATTATAACGGTGGGATACAACATCGTTGAATATCCGCCATACATATGGAACGAACACCTCGACAAGAAGATAATAAGCATAGACTTTGCCGAGGCGGAAGTCGACAAGTACTATAATCCGGAAGTGGAAGTGGTGGGCGATATTTCTTACTCCCTGCAGCTGCTTGGGAAAAGGGTTGTGCAAAAGTGCGGGATGTCGTTCAAACCCGTCCGGGAGATGCTCGACAGAAAACTTTCACAGGACTTTACAACGAAGCATCCCCTGACTCCCCGGGAGATCGTGCAGCATGTCCGAAGCGTGCTGGGAGAGGATGACATCCTGGCTCTGGACAACGGGATATATAAACTTTGGTTTTCACGGTTATACCGGACATATAAACCGAATACTTTCCTGCTCGACAACGCACTGGCGACGATGGGAGCGGGCCTGTCCGCCGGAATAGCTGCAAAGATTCTCAACCCCGACAGGAAGGTCCTCTCCGTCGTGGGGGACGGGGGTTTCATGATGAACTCACAGGAGCTTGAGACCGCCGTGCGGTATGACGTTCCCATAGTAATTCTGCTCCTCAACGACAACGGGTTCGGATTCATAAGATGGAAGCAGAAGAGCATGGGCTTCAGGAACTTCGGCGTGGACTACTCAAATCCCGATTTTGCACGTTATGCTGAAACCTATGGAGCGATAGGAATGAGAGTGGGCAGGGGAGATAATCTCCGGGAGCTCCTGGGAAAGGCCTTCTCGCACAAAAAACCGGTGCTTATCGAGTGCCCTATCGACTATTCACCCAACTATGAAACGTTCTCACGCGAGATCGAACTTTCGGTCTGTGACCTGGCTTTTGATGAGAGCGATGAGTAACATCGGGATCAGTGCCGGCTTCTCTTCTCGTATTTCTCCATCGCGAAAAACATCACAGCCGCCAGGACGGCCAGAATCGCAATTACAACCCAGTGGCTCAAGCCCAATATCGCGGGAAGGACCGCCTTTTCCATAGAAGAGGACATATAGAATCCCTCAACGTTGGGATATAGAACAGCGAATACCAGGGAGCCCGCTGCAATTCCGGCCAGGGTCACCAATGCGTCAAGCCTTCCCGAGGCAAAGCCTGCCACCGCGGTCCCGGGGCAGTATCCGCAGACCACAAAACCTGCACCGAATATCGCCCCCCCTACGATCTGAGGCCAGAAAAAAGTGGGAACTATCCAGACCCTGCTCATGTCAAGGAGCCCGATATCGGACAAGGCGTAAAGTCCCGCTGCGGCAACGACGATCGCGGTAAACATCACCTTCGGGACCGTAAAATCAGTCAGGTAAAAGACGCCCGTGAGCTTATGGGGGTCCCCAAGCCCCCCTCTTTCGAGAAACAGTCCAAAGAAAATTCCCAATATAACGGCCGCTACAAGACTCATGTTCTGAGCGAGCACGAAAGGCGCCGTCATGACCACAATCTCCTGAAAAAAGCCGCTACAATGAAGCCGCTCATAAACATCGCAATTACAAATATCCAGCCCGAGAGGGCCAGTTCTGCTCCTCCGGAGAGTGCTACTCCGCTTGTGCATCCCCTGGCAAGCCTGCTGGCAAAACCTATCAGAACTCCGCCCGTGAAGGCCGTCAGCAATCTGGTGACATTTTTCATCTGCGCAGCCTTATCGAATTTCGGCCTGAAGTTACCGCTCAGGAGTGATCCCGCCAGGGCGCCGAGGAAAAGGCCCCCGATCTCAAACAGTACCCAGTTCAGAAGCGGCGCCTTCACGTCCAGGTATCTGGCGAAATATTTAAGGGAATTCGCGTATTCAGGGTTCACCTCTCTGGTGCCTACTCCGGCCAGCAATGAAAAGGCACTCGATGCAGCCAGACCCCATCCAACCACGTAGAAAGTCGCAAGAAGAGTGATCCCAAGGCCGACCCCGGCAATATACGGCGGCCAGAAATTATTCTTTTCCATCCAAGCCTCCATCCGTGCTGATCATCTCAAACAAACGGCACGCCGGACACCATACCGACCACACCTCATCGCGAAAACCTGTGGCCCAAAGCCATTCCTCTTATTCTTTATTTATAAGCAAATCTTATCAGGTTTGAGTGGTCTTGGCTACCGGAGGAAGACAATTAAACTGCGGAGGACTTTTTTGACGCAAATCCCAATAAGACGGAACATTATCGTTCCTCTTTGGGAACCAATACTTTTAGCTTGTCAGCTTGCAGGCTTGATAGCTTTCCAGCTTTTCAGGAATGAATTTCAAGAAGTTAAATACAATATGCAGTATAAGTCCTTGCGATTTCTTAGGCGCACCCTTTTGATATCGGGACAAGGGGCACACAATACTATGCGGTCTGTTCCGACGGCTCCTCTTCCTTCACTTCCCTTACGTACCCACATTCCTTGTTCAGGCATGACATGGAAACCTCGCCCGCCTTATTCCTCTTTTCCACGAGAAACTCTGCTCCGCATTGCGGGCACTTCTCGGGAACCGGCTTGTACCATGTGGCAAATGTGCACTTTGGATAATTGCTGCAACTCCAGAAGGGCTTGCCCCTCTTGGAGCGCCTTTCCACAAGGTCACCGCCGTCCTGAGGACACTTAACACCCGTAGCAACAGGCTTTGTGGTCTTGCATTCAGGATATTGCGAACATGCAAAGAATTTACCGAAGCGGCCGGATTTAAGCACCATCGGCGAACCGCACTTGGGGCATTTTTCGTCGGTCTCTATAGCCTCTGCCCCCTGCTTTTCTCCCTCAAGCGGCTTGGTATTCTTGCATTCGGGGAACCCCGAACACGCCATGAACCTGCCGTGCCGGCCCCATCTGATCACCATGGGTTTGCCGCATTTCTCGCACAGATCCTCCGTGGGTATGTCCTGGGGCTTCACTTTTCCGGGTATGGCGAGGGCCTCCGTCAGCTTCTTATGGAAGGGATCGTAGAAATCCCTGATTACCTTTATCCATTCGAGATTGCCTTCTTCAATGTGATCGAGGCTTTCTTCCATCTTCGCCGTAAACCCCACGTCCATCAGCTCGCTGAACCTGTCGACAAGCAGGTCATTGACCACCACCCCAAGCTCGGTCGGCGAGAATCTCCCCTCCGTCTTATGGACATATTTCCTGTCCTGTATTGTAGACAGGATGGCTGCATAAGTGCTCGGTCTGCCGATACCTTTGTCTTCAAGCGTTTTTACAAGAGTCGCCTCGCTGTAACGCGGAGGAGGCTGTGTGAAATGCTGTTTGGGCTGGATCTGGAGGAGTTTCAGCCTTTCGCCTTCCTTGAGATTGGGAAGAATGGCCTCGTTTTCATCGAGGACCTCATCCGTCCCCTCTGTATAGAGAACCATGAACCCCTGGAATTTGACCACTGTCCCGGAAGCCCTGAAGACCGTGTCCTTCCCGCAGGCCTCTTTTCCGCAGTTGATATCGAAGGTCGTCTGCTCCAGCCTTGCCGGCGCCATCTGGCTCGCTATAAACCTGTTCCATATCAGCTTGTACAGGGAGTATTGATCTTTGCTCAGGAACTGTTTGATATTCTCGGGACCCCTGCTCAGATAAGTCGGCCGTATGGCCTCATGGGCCTCCTGCGCCGTCGCCTTGCTCTTGAAGATATTCGGCTTCTCGGGGATGTATTCCCCGCCGTGGTTTTTCTCGATAAACTCCTTCGCCCCGTTCCGGGCCTCTTCCGCTATTCTGATCGAATCGGTCCTCATATACGTAATAAGGCCGGTCGATCCCTCCTCGCCGAGTTCCACTCCCTCATAGAGCTGCTGTGCCACGACCATCGTTTTCTTGGCGGTGAAGCGCAGCTTTCTGGCTGCCTCCTGCTGCAAAGTGCTGGTTATGAACGGCGGGGAAGGCATCCTCTTCCTCTGCTTCCGTTCTATTCCGGCAAGGATAAATTCGCCGCTCCGCAGGCCGCTCACAACGCCTTCGGCTGTCTCCGAATCTTTTATCTCAGCCTTGCGGTCGTCATACCTCGCAAGCCGCGCCCAGAACTGAGGCCTGCTCGACCCTTCAAATTCCGCGTTGATGGACCAGTACTCTTCCGGAGTGAAGGCCTCGATTTCGCGTTCTCTGTCCACGACAAGACGAACCGCGACGGACTGCACCCTGCCGGCGCTCAACCCTCTCCTGACCTTCCTCCAGAGAAGCGGACTCAGCTCGTATCCGGCCAGCCTGTCGAGCACTCTGCGGGCCAATTGGGCATCCACTTTTTTCACGTCGATGCTGCCGGGATTCCTGATCGCCTCCCTCACCGCGTCCTTCGTTATTTCATTGAACTTTATGCGGAATATGCTCTTCTTCCTGTCGCCGACCTCCTCGGCTATATGCCAGGCGATCGCCTCTCCCTCCCTGTCGGGGTCAGGGGCCAGGTAGACAGCCGCAGCCTTTTTTGAGGCCTTCTTCAGTTCCTTTATGACTTTTTCCTTGCCGGGGATGATCATGAAATTCGGCTCGAAATTGTTCTCGATATCAATGCCCATCTCTTTCACCGGCAGATCCTTCACATGGCCCACCGATGCCATCACCTCGAAATCTTTTCCCAGGATCTTGCTTATCGTCTTGGCCTTGGCCGGAGATTCGACGATCACCAGGGATTTCCCTAATTCCATATGATCCTTCTGCCTCCTCCGAAAACGAGAGAGTAAATATCTTCCTTTTCGAATGAACTCTTCCTTAATAATATATAAACAAGAAGCGACTTGAGTATATC
>JBJKPE010000165.1:0-3734 GCA_046706685.1 Thermodesulfovibrionales bacterium
TCCATTGTTCTTAAAAAAGTGGATTCCCGCCTGCGCGGGAATGACGGCCAAAAAAACTCGAACATGTGCAAAGAGGCGTTGCACACACTGTTTAAATTATACCACAATCCAGTATACCACAATCCCGTAGAGGCGAAAAAGGAGCGGAAAAGACTAAAAGGGCCGCTATCACGCGGCCCTCAGTGGCGGACAAGATTATTATTTATGCGGTGAGTTCTTTGCCGCAATGCTTGCAGATTTTTGCGCGGACCTTTATTATCTCGGCGCAGTAAGGACATTCCATCGTGAAGTTTTTCGCGTGAATCTTCCGGACGGCTTCTTCAACCCTGGCATTAATGACTTCATTTATGAATGTGTGGTTCGTAAGGGGCTCTACGGCCCGCAGATCACCGATCTCTCCGAGGTGCTCCGCCGCCTTCAGCCTGACACTCCCGAAGCCCTCTTCGTCGGTAAGCACCTGAAGCAGAGAGTCCACGTCTTTTGCGATGAAATAGTCGGTAAGCAGCTGGAAGGCCTTTTTCCTCGCTTCGAGTTCCTGTTTCTCCTGGGACTCCCTTACTTCATCTATTATGTCTCCCTTCATCGCATCCTTGTTGCCGCAGGGGATGCTGGCAGCTTCCCCTGAATCGGGATGGACCATGTACCGGTAACCCATATGCTGGCCGTACACGTCATTCATCTGTTTCCAGCTGTTTGCATAGAAGCTGCACTCGTCATTAAAGCATACATAGAGGAAAGGGGTGCACCATCCCAGCCCGTCAGCGAAATTAAACGAAGGGGTACTCCACTTGTTGAGCTTTTGCCCGCAGTGCGGACATACTGTATTTTTATCCACCATCACCTGTGACATCTTACCGCTCCTTCTTCCGGCGAGGACCGTTGGATTTATTGAGCCTTGTTATACTCATGTTCAATGAAGGCCCTCGGGTTTCAAGCGCTGAATTAACAAACGCTATCCTTTATTTATTATAACAGATCGGGCGGCAGACGGTCACTTTCATTGCAACGTCAGGATCATCTCCTCTTCAGCGTGTCGTCTCCGAACAGGACATGGCGCAGCCACCTGAAGGAAAACTTCAGAAGCTCCGTTTCATTGGCCTTGAGTTTCTTTAATACTTTCATATCGACATCGAAAAATTTAAGAAAGTCCCCTTTGAAGACAAGGTCCCTGAACTCGTCGATATTGTAACTTCCCAGGAAGAAGATGTCCCTCAGATTTCCTTCCAGGATGTTCCTGTCAGGAAATTTCTCATGGTGAGTCACTTTTTTCCACTCTTCATTTATTTCTTCGTAGTGGACCACGTTCTGTGTGTCGCGCCATTTTCTTACCGCATTGCGTTTGCCCCTGCCGAAGCCCAGACAAAAATCCCTCTTCACTATCCCGAATCCCGCCGGCAGAGTGCCGGCCACCGGCTCAAGGGGAAAACTCCTGCAGGACCAGGGCCTGTCCTCATATATCATGCACCCCTCGCCGCCGACGAAGGGACACTGCCTGGATTCGTCCGGCATCATCTTCATCAGTATCACCGGATGCCCTATCTCTTCAGGGAAAAGGGGAAATGTGTAGGTCTTCAGAAACTCGTAGGAGGGGACGTTAAGTCTGCGCTTTATCCTTACAATGTCGTAAGGGGTGAGGAAAAGGTTGATGTCCCTGCAGCACTTGTTGAAGCATTCCAGGTCCTTGCCGCACCGGAAGTCGAAACTATCGTTAATCCCTAATCTGTCGCTCTCTGCATCCATCTCGGTTTCTTCCATCAAAAGGGATTCTCAAAATGTCCCCGTAATCTGTTATTATAACCGTCAGGAAGCACTATTTACAAAGGCGGGGGTGAGTGGCTGATTCGGGGGATGAAATGAAAATCGTCGCTGTCTGCACCGGCAATATCTGCCGGAGCCCCATGGCGGAGGGCATTCTCTCGGGAATGCGGGAGACTTTCCCGGATATAATTGTCTCGTCTGCCGGGACTCACGCGCTCGACGGCAATCCCTCTTCAGAATTTTCGGTTATCGCCTGTCTTGAACAGGGAATTGATATATCCGGTCACAGGGCGAGAAGACTCGACGAAGCTATTACCCGGGAAAGCGATATTATCATCTGTATGGAACCTGTCCATATCGAAATGGTCCTCTCCCTTGATACCTCCGCCGCCGACAAGATTTACAACCTGGCAGATTTTTCCGGCGTCCGAAAGCTGAAAAAGATAGCCGACCCATACGGCTGCAGTCTGCGGGAGTACAGGCAGTGCTTTCAAGACATCCTGTCCTGCCTCGGCAATTTTCTGGCTGCGATGTCTGCGGACAAGCCTGCTTCCGGATATTCTTCCCATTCCACGGTTTTTTGAAAACAGATGACTATGTGAGCGGGTTCACGGAAGGCGCCGCAATTATTTGTTATAATGGGTGAGGTTATTCCAGGAACGCCTGAAAGGGCCGTAATCTTAAAGGAGGCAGCCATGAAAAAAGTCGTTCTTGTCTTCATCGCGATCCTCGCATTATGTGCAATGCCGGTTCAGTCTTCCGCAGCGCGGAATGGTGAGTATGACGCGGCGCTCAAGGCCTATTACAGCGGCCATTATAAGAAGGCGGTCGGAGACCTGAAGGATTATGTCAGCCGGAAGCCCGACGCTGCCGCCTATTACCTCATCGGGTACGGCCTCTATAAACTTGGAAAGTATAAGGACGCGACGGAATATTTTGACCAGGCATATCTTATAGACCCGACCTTTTCACCTGAAGAGATAGGCTTCGAAAAATTTGCGACCGGGATGAAGAGGAAGCCGGCCAGAGCGGTAGGCATGAGGAGAAAAGCGGCGGTGCCGAAAAAGGCCCCTGCCGCCGGTGTCCAGGCGGCTCAGCCCGGGGTTGAACATGAAAAAGTTGCGCCCGCCGCAAAGGTCCCTGCTCCTGCTCCGGTTATTCCAGGGGCTGCCCCGAACGTGCCAGCGCCCGCTCCGCCGAAGGTCGACGCCGGAAAGGCTCCCGGGCCGCCCCCCGCAATCCCGTCCTTTCCAAAACCGGGGAAGTTAATGCCCGGAATGATGCCTGCCCTGCTTACCGGCCTTTTCGCAGGTTTTGCCATGATTCTGCTCGCAATCTCGGTCGCCTTCTACATTTACTGGTGCCTCTGCCTCTTCATGATAGCCGGTAAGCTGGATGTGCCTTCTCCGTGGACTGCATGGATACCCTTTGTTCAGATCTGGACATTTGTGACGGCGGCAGGCAAGCCATGGTGGTGGATCCTCCTGCTGTTCGTTCCCCTGCTGAACATCATTGTTGGAATATATCTCTGGGTCTGCATCACGGAGAACCTGGGCAGAAACAAGTGGCTTGGGCTCCTTACGCTTGTGCCGCTGGTAAACCTGGTCTTCATCGGCGTGCTGGCATTCGCGAGACTGGAAAAGAGAGACGCCCTCGATGATAGCGAGCCCGCCTGATTTCTCCGGGGGAATCGACCCGCGCGAAAGATGCACGGATCACAATTTACTAACAGACTATAAAATGACCTCATCCCCTCAAAATGTTACACTATGAGTGTACGGGATCGCCTTCGGCGATTACTGTGCGGAAGAGACCGGCAAGTAAAAACAGATAAAAGGAGGATCAAGCGATAAACAATCGAAAAAGAGTAGTGCCCGGACGGGTCGTCGACAGGACCCGTGTAAACAACCAGATCCGGATGCTTAAAGTGAAAGAGATACGGGTCGTCGCCGATGAGGGGCAAATCGGCGTCATGG
>JBJKPE010000166.1:0-19911 GCA_046706685.1 Thermodesulfovibrionales bacterium
TTACATAAATACAGGGACAACCAAAGTCCTGCTGTAAGTGCATAAATGGCCGTCATTGCGGCTTGTCCGCAATCCTTCTGAAAGATTCCAGACCTGCCTACCGGCAGGCAGGCGAGCTGGAATGACAATCATGAGTAAAGAGGTTTAACTTGGCAATATGATAATCACAGCCCAGGGGTGAATCCTCTCCGCATAGTGTTTTCCGAGATGCTTCGAGGGTTCATGAAATGCAGCAGGTAATCAGGCCCTCCTGCCTTGGAGCCGACGCCTGACATGCCAAAGCCTCCGAAGGGCTGCCTTCCCACAAGCGCACCTGTAATCTTTCTGTTAATGTACAGGTTGCCGACCCTGAAATCGCTGCGCGCCTTCATAATGTTGCCCGGACTTCTTGAGAACAGTCCGCCCGTAAGGGCATATGCAGTTCCATTCGCTATCTGCAATGCCTCATCCAGATCCCGCGCCTTCAGAAGTACAATAACAGGGCCGAAAATCTCTTCCTGGGCAAGTCTTGAATCAGGGCTGATCTCCCCGAAAAGTGCTGGACCGACATATAATCCCTGTCCTTCACTCTCCCCAACAAAAATGGCAACTCCCTCCCGTCTTCCCAACTCGATGTATTCTTCCACTTTCTTCCGGGCGGCACCGTCAACCACCGGTCCCATAAAGTTAGCCGGATCTTCCGGACGACCCATTCTAATACTTTCAATCGCCTCTTTGAGCCTCGTGGCGAACTGATCGTAAATATCACCGACTACGATAACCCGCGAACAGGCTGAGCACTTCTGGCCCTGATAGCCCAGCGCCGATTCCAGGACTCCCTTCACGGCCTCATCGAGGTCCGCAGTTTCATCGATTATAACGGCATTCTTTCCGCCCATCTCGGCGACGACCTTCTTTACATTTCTCTGGCCCGGACGGGTTTCACCGGCGAGACGAATGATTCTGAGCCCAACCTCCCGCGACCCTGTAAAGGAGATGAAATCAACGTCCGGATGGGTCACAAGATGCTCTCCCGTCTCGCCCCCCCGACCCGGAATAAACTGAAGTACGCCGGCAGGAAGTCCGGTTTTCCTGAAGATCTCATAAAGCTGGCGGCCCGTTACAGGAGAGAGTCCGGAAGGTTTAAAAACTACGCAGTTGCCGGCAACGAGAGCGGCGGAGACCATCCCCACAGGGATGGCGAGCGGGAAATTCCACGGAGAAATGACAACACCGACTCCCCGTGGAACATATGAATACTCATTCTCTTCGCCCGGATAGTCCCCGAGCCGGCTTTTCCGCCCAAGTCTGACCATTTCCCTGCCGTAGTATTCAAGGTAATCTATCGCCTCGGTGATGTCCCCGTCGGCGTCCTTCCAGGTCTTGCCAACCTCGTATATTTCGAGTGCTGCAAGTTCGAAACGCTGTCTTCTCATTTCTGAAGCCGCCGCGAACAGATACCCGGCCCTCTCATCCGGAGCCACTCTTCCCCAGGCATTGAAAGCGTCACGGGCGGCATAGACTGCTGAGTCTGCCTCTTCTCTTCCGCCGGATGAAATGATGCCGATTATTTCATCAGGATCGGCCGGATTATGTGAAGTGATCTCTTTTTTGGTGAACAGCTCCTCGCCTCCGACCGCGAGCGGAAGTCTTGCCCCGAGCCGGCTCCTTACGGTCAGCAGCGCCAACCTCATCCTTTCCCGGTTTGAAGCCGCCGAAAAGTCTGCCGGCGGTTCATTTGTGAACTCCCCGGAGGCTGTCACGTTATCTTCTCTTTCTACCGGCACCGGTGGCTTCATCAACTCGTCAAATGGACGTTTTTCAAAGAAGGACTTCCGCAGGAACGATTCATCCGAACTGTTCTCAAGAAGCCTCCTGATCAGGTACGCCATTCCGGGGATGAACTCGCCAACCGGGGTGTAGACAGTTACCCTGCAACCCATCTTCGCCAGCGCATGCCTTACTGGCTCGGCCATACCGTAAAGCACCTGGAATTCGAACGCATCCCTGGGCACGTTCAGCATATCGGACACCGCAATGGCGTGGCCTATGGACCGGATATTATGGGTTCCAAAGGCCGGATATACGTAACGGGTATTCTCAAGCATAAGCTTAGTCAGCTCCTCATAATTCCGGTCCGTCTCCGCTTTGTCCAGGAATGTCGGTGTGGGCCAGCCATTCTGCCGGCTTACCGCGACTTCATAATCCCAGTACGCCCCTTTTACCAGTCGGACCAATATGCGCACCCGCTTCTTTTCGGCCCACTCGATAAGAGCTATAAGATCATCTCCTGTGTCCTTCAGATAGGCCTGAAGAGCTATCCCCGCCTGTGGGAAGTCCGGGTATTCCTCCACAACCCTTTTGAACAGGGAGACAGTCAGGTCCTTCAAATGATAGTGCTCCATATCAAAGGTTACCGGGACCGCCGCCTGCCTGGCACTGTCCAGGACAGGCTTCAGGCCGCGCAGCGTGTTTTCGATCGATCCATCCCAATCCACGGGATCGAGCTGCGAGTAGAATGAAGATATCTTTAGGGAAATGCCGAAGGGTCGGGGCCTTCCCTCAGACGGAATCAGCCTCATGCCCGCCTTGCCTGCGCGAAGATACTCAAGCAGTTGAATATACCGTTCCTTGTAATCCCCGGCCTCCCTGTCGCTAACCACCGTTTCCCCCAGAAGATCGATGCTCAGGTTCACGCCTTCCTTCCTCAGCGATTCTATCGCCTTGCCGGAGTTTGAGGGGTCACTGCCGGCTATGAACTGACGGGCGAGGGCCTCCACCCCGGCCCTGGCAACCCTGGCCGCAATAAATGAGGAGACGCGTCCCCCTGAAAGGCGTTCCATGCCCCTTTTAATTATCAGGGGGGCATCGAGATCTTCGGCATCAAAATATTCCTTCAATACCCGGACCACGAGTTCGTCGGACTTCAGGGCAGGCAGCACATCAACGAACCTGAACAGCCGCACCTTGAATTCTTCGTCTTTCATCACCCGTTCCATAATCCTGCTGATCCACCTCTTCTTTTCGAACAGAGAAGGGACCTCTTTCTTCATATGGTCCTGAATCTCGGAACCAGCCCGTCTGATCTTCTCTTCCAAGGCCTGATAAGTTTCTGCAGACATCCGGAATCCTTTCAAAAATATGTATTCAGCGTATGGTGACGGAAAGAGCTCACTCTGAGAATTTCTTCATATAAAATATCATACCTCCGCTCTTTTGCATACAAACCTGAGCCTTCCCCTGTGGCCTGCAAGGGGCATATTGTATTAGAAACATCCTTCAGATAAACTTTTAAGTAATTGTTGAAGAATATCGCTAAAGGAGGAGCTATGGTACTTCCGGAATACATTACGGTTGATGAGGTGAAGAGAATCTGCCGCGAACTGAAAATCAGCGACTGGACCTCAAAGAGAGAGTCCGAGGTTGGTCCAGAGGAGGCCCTTATCGTCCTTTCGGCCGTTAATACGGAAGGAATGAACATTCCCCTCAATGAGTTCCAACGGGGCCTTGAAGTGGAACTTGAACACGGCCTGCTGTACAAAGACGCAAATGTTACGAACAATCACCCTGTTCTCACAGGCAAAATCGTGCTGGCCCACCTGAAGGAAACCATGGATTATTACAAGAGGCTCGACATCGCGGAACTGGAGGCCGATCTTTTCAAGGCAACCCTCGCCGGGGACCCGGGTAAAGCGAAGAAATACCTTAAGAGACTTACTGAGGCCAGGCTTCTCCTGAGCCAGGGGGAGTCGGAACAGCTCGGATAGAACAATCTTTACATTCAGAAAAGAATGCTCTTTGAGAGCCTCTTTTTCAGGCGAATTACAAAAGAAGGTCAGCAGCCATCTGTAGATGAAGATCCCGGCGAATCCGGCCACCTGTTCCGGCGGGAGGTTGCCAGGCGCAGCAAGGGACCAGGCCGCAGCAGTTAACAAGGCCAGCGTCCAGGTTTTTTCCCGTGACATGCACCGTCCCTTTGTCGGTTTAATTCTCCACAGACGAGACGCAAAGACAAGAAGACTTAGTTGCCGGTATGTTCTCACGAAAGCCCGCATTTCTGAGTATTGGAGTCATTCTGTGGAGTACAACAAAAAAATTATCTTCTTGTACCGTCGCGCGTCAGTCATCCTTCTCCACCGATATCTCAGCTTCATCAAATGGCTCTTCCACAGCATTTCTCAGCCAAGTTGGATCTAAGCCCTCTACTGATTCGGCATTGATTTGAACCTTGACCTTCCCCGTCTTGTCAGCCAGGTTTGCAATTGCGTTCCATACCTTGAAAAGCTGCGTGCGCGTTGCCTCAAAGCTGAATCCCACCGCTGTGATTTTTTCTGCGCCGTCTTGCTGCGGTATCGAAATCGGTGTCGTCACCGGTTCGGCGGTGCCGGCCTGTGGCGCTTCAGTCGTCTGCCCCGGAAGAGGGACATCAGCAGGGGGAAACGGCAAGGTCTCCGGCATCATGAGGAAGCCCGATTCCATGTCGACTTCATCCTCGGCGATCGAACGATCAAAGATCACCTTATCCCGATTTATCTGATATTTGTTATCCGGCCCGAGAACAGGCACGTTGCCGCTGTAATAGCCAAATGTCCTTTCCCGTACTCCGCGGACGATAGCCTTCCGCAAGGCGCTGTTTGAGTCAAGTCGGGTATATCCCATAACGCCATAAAAGGCGTCCTGCACATCCATGGTTTTCATGCCAAGCCTTCCAGTTTGGCCAAGTTTCATCGTGCTCACAATCTTGCCCGGGGTTATAGAACTGAAAACCTTCTGGTACGAAGTTGTGAGCAGTTCCATTACCCTTTCATGAACGCCTGTTGCCTGGAGAGGACGGCCGCCAACTTCGATCTTTTCGATTTCGATTGCGCCATTCTGAACCCTGGAGAGCCATACGGCGGAGTATAACTGCCTGAAAGCCGCTTCGATTGCCGTTTCTTCAGTGCGCCGGCGCTCTTTCAGTTGATCGAGTTGGTCCTTTGTAAGCCTCAACTGTTGCTTCTTGGATTCAACTCTTTCCGTCGAGATAAGATACCTTACCGCCCGTCTCAATGCCTCTATCTGGTTCCTTGTCGGCACGGCCAGCCCCAACCCGTTACGGTACTTACGCGGTCTGTCGCCGTATTTTTCGAATATTTCCTTAGCCAGCTTTTCCTGGACTACCCCCTTTTCCGCTGCGAACTCCAGGGGAAGATATCCGAGAAGAAAACTCGGCTCTTCATCCGAAATGTCCTGACTCTTTGCAGGCCAAACCCTCGCGTTTCTGTGACCGGCCAATTTCCCGTCCAGCAGTTCACGTATTCTTGTCTTTGTCTCGTTGCCACCGACGTTCGTCTCGGCGTCTTCCACCAACTTGGTAACATTTGGATCTTTTTTGAAGACATAGCGGACACCGTCATAGTGGAGATAAAGGCACGTGTTCCTGAGTTCCGAAAGACAGGCTGATGCGGTAATGCTGTCAAGGTCAGGCCCGACACAGGCTGAAAGGAGCTCCGACTCATTCAACCCCGGCGGCAGAATATCTTCTTCTGTGCCTCCCTCGCGTCTCAGACCGCCGAAGGAATACATCAGGATAGCTGTAGCAATACGGGTCGCGGGCCTCACACTTACCAAGGCCGGAGTTTCCCGGCCCAAACGGTCGTCGATCTTCCTGGCCTTTGCATTTGGGCCTTCTATATCGGATGTTATCACCGGATCATAGTCATTCTGCTGCCCTAATTCCTTCAGGAACTTCACCCTCACGTCGATGTCTTTCAGAGGTATTTCGCCGGGGCCTAAAAGTGCCCGCGCTCCGCCATTATGCTTCTGAGAATGAAGACACGAGGCGAGGAAACGGAGGGCGCCACGAGTCCTCTGATAACCGTCCACCGCCGTCCACCGTTCGCGCATCAAATCGATCAGAGCGGGATGAAAGGGATAAGCCGAACGCAATCGATCACGTAAGGCAAGCCCTTCTTCCTCAGCCTGTCGTCTCCCTGAATCTGTCTCGGCCTGGGCACGCCGCATCCCGGTTATGACCTCCTGAAATGCGCTCGCAACGGCATCGACATCTTTCTTATTTGGCTCCGCCCCCAACAACCGCCTCTGGAGAATCGGCAAGACCTCATCCCCGGTGACCGGCTCACGGAGCTGGTCCACCCGGGAGGCGAGCTTATCTATCTGTTGCAAAAGAGCCATATTCCCAAGAGACTCCCTCGCGCTCCACTGGAGGGAGTAGACCATCGCCGCATTTTTACTCCTGGCGACTTCAACGGTTAGGTTCTGAAAGAAATCCATCGTCTGCCTCTGAAGCGTCGACTCAAGTACGGGCACAGCGGCGGCACGCTCCATATATTTAAGGACTTCATCAAGAAGAATGAGGGAGGGTTTTCCAGCCAGCATTTCAGCAATCAAATCGCCCCCTGGCGCAACGCGGTCCTTGTCGTGCCCTTCCATAAGTTTGTAGGCATCGAGCTTATATGCAATCCAGCCCCACATTGTCCGGACTTTCTGTCCCGGGGAGACTTCCTTTCCGTCCCTCGCGTCGAATTTTTCACCGTCAAATACCGCGGTCCTTACGTCTTTAGGAGAAGCCAGGCCCTTCGCCTCAGGCAGAACATCGAGGGCGCGTCTGGCACGGGCAGCATGGAGAAGTGCGGCGAGTGTATGAGATTTTCCGCCGCCGAAGGGAGTTCTCAGCTTAAGAACACGGTTATACCCCTCTTTCCCTGATAGGGATGCCAGCACTTCTTCCAGGAGTTGCCTAAGATCGGACGTAAGATAGGTTGCCCGAAAGAAAGCCTCGGGGTCTCTATTGACAGCAGGCACATTGGGGTCCCTCTCATCGATCGCACCGAGGTCAATCGCAAAAACCGCTTCGGTAAGATTTCCCGCTTCAACATCGGGATGAAGTTTGACAAGCTCGGTCCAGGGCTTCAAATTATATATCGTCATCTGCGGGCTTCCCTCCCAATTCTATTTCATCAAGTTCCGGCTTCGCAGTCTCATTTAAGGGACTGCGACATATTCCGCAAAAGACGTTGACTCGGGGATAGGCAGCTTGTCTTCTATCAAACCCCGCACATGCATCTCGATTGCGTCGTGCATGTTCCGCTCCGTCTCCTCGCGCGTTGCGCCTGTCGCAATGCAACCCGGCAAATCCGGTGAATATGCCGAATAGTTGCCCTCTGCCTTTTCAATTACGATAAGAAATCGATGCATCTACTTCACCTCCTTGAGTCCTGCCTGCTTCAATATACTGTTCAGAGTGCCGGGCGCCAAGTCGTCGTTAGGGTGGCCTGCAATTGTGACTCTGCCGGTTTTTTTCGCGTGTTTGTATTGACGATGACTGCCTTTTGCGACCACCTGATACCAGCCGTCAGCCTCAATCTGCTTTATGATATCACGTACTTTCATCGCTTTTCATTCCCCATCTATTTATAATCCATCTTTGCCTGTCCTTCTTTAGTAACCGCACTGATCGCTCCCTCGATTAAGGAGCGCCAGTTGGCTGTCAGCTTACCCAGCGCCGATTGTTCTGCAGCCGTAGTTGCTATCAAGGATTTTGAATCTTCTTCTGTCTTTCCTTTGAGGCCCGCGCCTGCAAGGGCCTGCGCAACGAGGCGCAGATGCTCATGATTTGGTCTGGCCTCCTGTAAGTAAGCTCCCAATTTGGCAGGACGGTTTTCCATGAGATAGAGGACCCGATGAAGAACGTCGATCAACAGTGGCGGCTCTCCGGCATCGGATGGCAGGCCGAGCTTCTCATTGCTCCCTCTTTCCGAATAATCCTTTAAACGGTATTTGCTCTTTTTCTTTTCGACCAATGAGTGGCCTCCTGAAGAAAGCCCCTTCTGCCCATCGAGCTCGACATTCGGAATGCCGTAGGTAAAGACAATCGCCTCACCAGCATCGAGCTCGGCCGCTTTATATGTATATCGCCAGAGGACATAAAACTGCGTCGGACCATCGACGCCCTTTACTCCTGCCCGTGAAACACCGAATATCTTCTCAAGAAGGGTTTCCAAGACAACCCATTCGACCTCGGCAAGAAATCTCTCCGCAGGAACTTCCTCGCCGTTGGCATATTCGACCTTTGCGTATTTCGTGAAGGCTCGCAAACCCGCACCAACGGCCGCGATGACAAGGTCAGCGCCGGAGATTCCCATATCCCAAAGGGTTTCGACACGCTCGCGGACAATACTTTCGAGGTCCGGGCGGACTTCAATCTCATAGGCACCTATTTTGTGCCCTTTTCTTTTACGAGCGACAAGAAATATGCTTGAGGCTAGCGCGGCTGTCTCCTGAGCAAGCAATCTGCCCGTTGTCTCTGTATCAAGAGGCCAGGCCTCCACAACTGTAAAACCGGAAAGACGCAATGCTTCCACTAATGTTGCCCAGCCGATGGTAGTCTTATGAGCATATACAACAACGATTTCTCCGTCTGGCTTTAAAACTCGACTACCTTCGCGAAACGATTGTGCCATCATTGCTTCATAGGCACGGCGCGAGTCCTTTTTTGTCTCATGCCGCCAAGATGAGGCAACTGCCTCATTCTTTTTTGGAGATACTTGCCCCGCGAAATGTTCCGGATAAAAGTGTCCGACAGATCTCTTCAGCCAAACGTAAAAAAAATCTGAGAGAGCAGCATATTGAATGTTATCGTAGTAAGGCGGGTCCGTAATAATGGCGTCGAAATAACCTTCATCCCAAGAAAGTGCCAACGCCGAACCGCGGGATACGTCAGCAGAATAGCTTAAATTCAAATCCTCTATGTTCGTGACAACTTCCTTCAAACTGCTATCCCATGAGGCTATTTCCGGATTAAAAGGATTAGCTTCAGCAAAATCCCAAACCATTGGAAGTGCTTGTCTTCCAAACGTGTGAACGATTCCTCTGCCCCCGCCAGACTTCAATACACATAAGGACGAGTTGAAGTCTGCTTGCTTGTCTAATATGCAGGCCACCAGTGTCACAAGTGCTTTTCGATGTTCCTCATCTAAAAGGGATCCTTGGTGGTCAGCCAATTCTCTAATAGCGGCAGCGAAGCTGAGCAGGCAGAACATTTGGCGAGCGCTGAAAATATCCCGGAAAGAAACCATACCATAGTTTGGAAGTTGATCAGTTAACTTTTCAGTTAATGGTTCTTCTGGCATTGAAACCCCGTGCCACTTACACAAATCATCAATACGGCTCTCAATCAATGCATCATCAGGAATGAACTGCCCATAATCATCGGCTGATAAATACGCTTTGCCCCTAGACCCCGGTCTTACGCATGCAATCGCCATCATCTGCTGCGCCATGCGCTTTGCCTGGCCCTCCATCTTCACGTAGTTACTGTCTGCTACTGTGCCGCAGAAGGGACAAGTTGCATTCCCGGCCTTTGAGAAAGCTTCAGGATCAAACCCCAAATCTGATTCATTCGCAGCCTCGACTACCTCAAAGCGAACCTTTTTTTGCCCTTTTGGCGCGATCATCTTCAGTGCGACAAATCGATCCTTTTTCTTGCACAGCCACGTTTGTCGAACAAGCGGTACAGTTGCGCCACAGTCATGGTTCTTGCACTTTACCGTTCGGGTCCAGAGGTATGCAACAGGGGTGAGATAACCGGCAGGAATTGTTAATTCGGGTTGAGCCCCCTCGAAACCTTCAAATTTCTCCTGTGGTTTTGGAATTAGCTTTTGACCCTTTTGCTTCGGGTCAGGTATGGGCGGATACAGGTCTCCTATTTCTGCTTTTACTTTTTCCAGCACCCATTTGCCCCAATGCTCTACTTCCTTTGCCAAACCCGCCCATGTTCCATCAGATGCCGAGCCTTTGGCATTCTTGTCAGGCTTACCATATTTTTGAGGATAGACCAGAGTGCAGAGTTCGATTATGTGGGCTACCGGGTTAAGGTCGAGAGCATATGCTTCACAGCCCAAACGGAGCGCTTCAAGCGGAATAGCGCCGCCGCCCGCAAACATGTCGAGAACTTTAGGCCGGGGCGCTCGGCCTTCCTCTATATCCTCCACGGTGACAGCCTTGCCGGTCTCCTCTGAAAGCCGCTCGGCATGGGCTTCAAGGATATCCCTCTGCGCCTCCTTTATTACCTGCTGGTCCCCCGGATATTTGCAGAGGCGTTCGACAAACTTTGCCGCATTCGCACGGCCAAGACTCTTCGCCTTCGCCTCCGACCCATTCGGCGGCACAAACCGCGATGCCGAGACCAGCGCCCCATACACCGCAGCGCGACAGGCCACCAACGGGCGCCTCGCCCACCAAAGATGAAGCGTCGATATATGCCCCTTCCGAACAGACTTCTCCCTCGAAGCCTCAGCGCTTATGGCCTGGATGGGAAGGTAGTCTTCTATGAGGCGCCGGTCGTCAGACATGAGGAGTCAGTTTGAGTGTCGCAGAGTTCATCCTCTTAAGAATCGTTTCCGCAAGCAGCCTAAAGTCTTTATAAGCTTCCGCAACTGCCTGCGCGTGACTTCCGATGGCACCGTCGGCTGATGTGAGCTTAAAGACAGGTTTCCGGGCTTCCTGTCCCATCGGGATCAAGCTGCGATAGTGCTTCAAGGTTGCAAGGCATTCAGCATCTTCCGCCGGGTTCCTTGCGACAGTGGAATCCTGAAGCACCGAGTCATGGTAAACCACAGGCATGCGGTTAACCCACTTGTCATATGCTTTCACCGGCCGACTTAGTCGCACGCTATGCTGTTGAACAATATATCCAATCGGTCTCATATGCCCTTTAGGCAAAGCAAAATCCGGGTTATTCCAGTTAGCCAGTCTTTTTTCCCAGAGATTACGCCATGAACGAAGTGTCGGCCCGAGATTCTTCAAGCCCTGCAAAGAAAAAAGGTCGGCTCCAAGAGGAATGGCAACATAATCGGACCCTATAAGTGCCGAACGGTTTATGGCGCCAAGATTCGGCCCGACATCAATAAGAATTATATTGGCTTCGACTTTCTTGGCAGCCATCTGTGCGACCTGCCAAAAAGATGAGAGGATACGGAAAGGCCTGTAAAGATTGCTGTCCGCCATGCTGGCCGGCCAAGCCTCGGACAGGGTATCCTCGTAAGACGCCAACGCCACGTCTCCCGGAACAAGATGAAGCTGAGGTGTCACACTTACAATCCGAGGCTCTTCTAAATCTCCCACACGTGTAAGAGGTTCAATAGCCCTGTAAATCGTCGTGGGTCCTCGCTGTTGCTCCCACAGGTTTTCCATTTCATCCTCGTCGAGATAGGCGGCCGTAAGGTTTGCCTGTGCATCGAGATCCACTGTTACAACTGTGTAGCCGAGCTCTGAAAACATCCAGGACAGATGATAAACCAGCGAGGTTTTCCCAACACCACCTTTGTTGTTGAAAAATGTTAATACCGGGACACTCATGGTCGCCTCCTGACCGTGGCGAGCACGGTCACTGGTTCGATTTGGAATTCTATATCCGGATTGCCGTTCTTTCTCATCTCCGCCCTTGCGGTCTGGATGCCAATACCAAATCGCTGTACAAACCCCATAACCTTCATAGCATCCGCAAGATTCGGGTTGCGGTAGTCCGTAATTCCGGGTTGCCCGAAGTTATCTCGTGAGACAACGCCGAATGGTCCCCCCGGATTGACGATCTCGATACGGTCGTCAAACCAATAGACCCGCACCGGCGTGTTCGTGTTCTCATAGGTGCGGTGCATAACAGCATTACGGATCAATTGCTGAAGCGCGATGCGTGGATAAGGCACGGTGCGCAATTCTCGATCCGCCGATGTGATGTCGACTGCGCTACGATTATGTGAATCAATCTTTTCATCGATCCGACGCAGAATTTGCCCCAGAGTCCCGTCTATAAGCGCCTCATCTTGAATCGGATCATTCATCTCCGTTCCCGCAATCCGCAGAAATTGTATGTAAGCGCCGGGAATCCAATCCCGTGGCGACACGCCGAGAACCAATATGCCTAGTATGGTAGGCGTGCGATTATCCACAGACGCAATCATTCGACAGGATGCAAGCTTCTGTTCGTAAGACCTCTCATTGGCTCCCACAATGTCAGGAGCGAACGCATTCGGCAAATACTCTTGCTCGAACAGAATCCGACTGAGCTCGGAGAGATTGCACGAAGGAAGCGGCTGCACATCAAATGGTATATCTCTGTAACGGCGTTTTTCATTCAAGATCCGTTCTTCCTGAGCAGTAGCAATGGACCTGCGAGGGCCGGTGCGAATCCATATCCTCCCTTTGAATCTCACCGGCGGTGCGTCTGAGGGTTGTACTGTAACGACCGCCATCTCGCTGCCATTAAGCACACGTTTTTCGACAATGATTGATGGCGGAGGTAGGGTGTTGCCGTCAGTCCTGATGTCGGAAAGTGTGCGCAATAATTCATCCGTTACGGGTAAACCAGATGGCGTACCATCGTTTCTCGCACCAACAAATAGAACCCCTGGTTTTCGATAGTCCGGCAAGTCGTTAGCAAATGCGCAAACCGCCTGGCGTCCGGTCTCTGGAGCATCACCCTTCCAGGATTCCTTACGTTCGGCGAGGTCTGATTCGATATCTGCTAGAAGTGCCTCTAGCTCTTCATTAGTGTATGTCATCGTGTCCTCCGCGGATGCTCACCTGCTCTATTATATCTGCCGGTATCTCAAAAAACCTCACTATCTCTTTCTTTGCATGATCAAGCACGACCGCAGGGTTCTGGATGCGGACAAGCTCCGGGGTCTCTCCGAGCGGGTCCCAAACAACATAAAGCCAATAGGACTCCGCAAGCTGAACGGCCTTATACCATTCGTTCGTAGTCAGACGAATAGGCTGTCCTCTTTCACGTCCTTTAACCTCGATACGGCGCACATGATACTGGCCGGTCGCTGGGTCAGGGGCGCTGATGCTCCGGATATCGAAGCCGATCTTCATATGACCGACACGCTCGCATGTCCAGCCCTGAGCCTGCTCATGAGCGATAACCTTATCCTCCGCGGCAAGTTCGCTCTGCCTGTTGCGCAGAGGATCACCGCCGCCCGCCAGTTCTCTTAACTGTTCTTCATGAGATGCCTCGGGCGTCAGAACAATCGCCGTGCCGATATGCCGGACCGGCCCTGTCCGGGCAATGATCAGCCTGTCGAGGCCGGACAAACGGTCTTTCTTGTCTCTTTCGAGCTGGGCATAGTCCTGCTCGGCCCTCTGCCGGGCAAGCGCCACTTCGGGCGATTCGACTTCCCTTGCCCTCAAAGCCATTACCCGGTCTTCCGCGGCCCTGATCCTGGCCTCGAATGACCGGGTGAGATAGTCCCGGCAGACCTGAGCAAACTGGCTCCTTTCAGCCTGGCAGCGCTCGCGACATTCTAATTGATAGGTGCTCTTCAGAAAATCTGCCGCCTTTTGAGGATCGACAACGTCGAAATACACTGGCTGATCTTTCGCGGCAGGAAGATTCAAGAGCATGTCGGCAGGCATGATCTCGAATGAGTTGTTTTCCTCTCTTACCGCTACCGTTTCACCGTAGAGGTTTACTGTCTCGCCCCGTGAATTCTGCCCTTTGATCGAGATTTCAAAAAAATGAACACGATAAGGGGCGGGCGTCAGGGGATCGACGTAGAACGCTGTTTGGCCTCTCAGAGGGGCAAGGAGTTGATTGAGGCGCTCATCAACAGCGGCATAAAGAGAGTGTCCGGGCCCTAAGAGGACCGCATCGAGATGTTGGTTCTGGTCCAGGTGCTGCTTATGAAAAGTGATCTTCTTGTAGCTTGATTCTGCTTTGCCCAAACGTCTGACTGCATCGAGCCTTTCCGACCGGAGATCGGCCAAAACATGCTCTATCCGCCACAGCCCATCAGCCCTCGTCTCTATCTTCAGACCGACCTCGCGTGCCGCTGCCTCGAACTGTTTCTCCACATATTTGGGCATCAGACGCCGCTCTTCTACCTCAAAGTTTGCTGATTGAAAGCCCGAGAAGTCCACATTTGCTCGGGCAAGCGCGATACCCGTGGCCTCCTCGTACTTTCTGAGCTTTTCAGGATCAATCTTATCGATCTGGTCGATATATTCATCAAGCCGCCTCGGATCATAGGCAGCCTCCCTCAACATCTCCGGCAGGTTTACATCATTAATAGAGAGAACTTCGCCTATCACATCAAAGACCCGGCCGGCAAGGGCGTCGCGCATCTGATCGAGCTTATGGAGTAGTCTCTGGAGAATTCGGCCTTCTATTACCGGCTGTCCATCCTCCGAGTCGGTCGCAACGAAATTATAAGCATAGACATCATTTTCCTGGCCTATGCGGTGTATACGTCCTAGTCTCTGTTCAAGCCTCGTGGGATTCCAGGGAATGTCATAGTTGATCATAAGGTGACAGAACTGGAGGTTTATGCCTTCCCCGGCGGCCTCAGTAGCCACACAGATCTGGTAGGTCGTACGGAACAACTCCTGCGCCTGATTCCTTTCATGAGGATTCATCCCGCCATGGATCTCACAGGTAGAATAACCCCATTTATTCAGGAACTCCCGAAGATGGTTCAAGGTGGCCCGATGCTCGGTAAATATCAGAAGCTTGCCCAGGCCGTCCTTTAGTTCTGAGAACTCGGCGAGCTTCAAACATCCTTCAAGGGCGGATAACTTACTGTCCCGTCCGCTTTCGCGAACCCGTCGCGCCTGTTCGACCAGCTCCTTTAGAGAGGCGATCTCCGCCTTAAGCTGCTCCAACTCGATGGCAGTGGTAAATTCATCGGTCAAACGGTCTTTATCAGCATCGTCAAGATCATCTTCATCCTGTTCAGCATCGGCAAGGCGGCCCTGGATATAAGCCAGACGCTTGGCCCTTTGAGCCGGAGCCAGACCTTCCAGCTCATCAAGAAGGTCCTGTTGTTTCTTGAGACGGCTTTTCAAAGACTCGTGTATGGCATGGGACGAGCTCGCCAGACGCCTCTGAAAAACCGTTCTGGCAAGAGCTGCACTCTGCCTTCTTTGCCCTGTCCCCTGAGTAAGAAACTGATTTATATACTCGGTGACAGTCTTGTAAAGAAAATATTCTTCAGGATTCAGCGTAAAGGTGATGGACTGCATGTGACGGTCAGGGAAAAGCCTCTTGCCGTCGATATCCTTGAGGTCTTCCTTCAGCCGCCGAAGAGCCCAAGGACAGTCCGCTCCAAGGCGGAATATGCTCTTCCTGATTTCGGTCGCCTGTTGGCCCAAGCGGTGAGGCTCAGGGAATAGATCGGGATCTATCAGCCTTAAAAAGTGACCGAAGCGGTCTTCGTCTCCGTGATGTGGTGTTGCGGTAAGAAGGAGAACATGGTCTGCATTTGCACTGAGCCTCTTCGCCAATTGATAACGCTTCGTCTCATTCGCCTCGGGGGCCCGATTGCTGCTGTGCTTCGTATACGCCGAACACTTATGCGCTTCGTCAATGAGGATCATGTCCCACTTCTGCTGCCAGATACGTTCGCGCACGCCCTCCTGCTTGGCATAATCTATGGATGAGATGACCTGGCTTTCCTTTTGCCAGGGATTGATGAGCTGATGCTGATCTATCGAAGAAAAGATGATCGCAAACTGTTCCCCGAACCATTTGAGGAGTTCATCTTGCCATTGAATCGTAAGAGGAGCAGGGCAGAGAATAAGAATTCTTTCTATCGCCTCACGGAGCTTCATTTCCTTTATGAGAAGGCCGGCCATGATGGTCTTACCGGCGCCAGGATCATCAGCAAGCAAGAATCTCAGTCTCGGCTGAGGGAGCATCTTCATGTAGACCGCCTCGATCTGATGAGGCAATGTCCTGATGCCGGACAAACTTACCGCAAATTGGCGGTCATGAGCATAGGCAAGACGAATGCGGGCGGACTCGATTAAAAGACGAAGTTTTTCAGCGTCAACGGGTTGAGCGGGCTCCTTCATCTCTCCGAGTTCTCCGAGGATGGCATCAACCTCATTTTTTGAAAGGGTCGTCTCTTCCAAAGCACCGCTCGCCAGCCGAACCCTCACTTCATAACTGCTCCCCAGTGGGCGAATATCCTCAATGAGCACCGGATGCTCAAAATGTCCCTTGAGAAGCACCCTTTGATTTATCAAAGATGTCAGGAGTGTCGGTTGCTCGCTCATATGGTCATCATTGGTCTATCTTGCCCCCAAACGTAGCTTCAGCGAATGCACTCATATCCCCATCAAATTGCTTTAATATTAATATGTTTCGCTAAGGAATGCAATGCTCCGCACGCTAACTGTAGCGAGCACATAAACTGTCCGTATCTGTAGCACATAAACTGTCCGGATATGATTGGATGGCAAGGAGGAGCCATTCATGAGGCGGACAGAGCTACAACAGGAGGTACGGAAGATGCGATTTAAAGAGGCATATGACGGTTGGCAGAGGGGACGATTGACCCAGGAGGAGGCAGCATTGCTGCTGGGAGTGAGTGACCGTACATTTCGCCGTTATCTGGTACGGTACGAAGAGAGGGGGATGGAGGGGCTTGTGGATCAGCGTTTAGGGCAGGTATCGCACCGGAGTGCCCCGGTAGATGAGGTCATAGCCTTAGCTGACCTGTATAGTCGACGGTACCGTGGGTTTACAGTAAAGCACTTTTACAGCTGGTATCGACGAGCCCATAAGGGGGTGAGGAGCTACACCTGGGTAAAAAACAGGCTGCAGGAGCGGCAGTTGGTTCCTAAAGCGTCCCGCAAAGGAGTTCATCGAAAGCGTAGACCTCGTGCTCCTTATGTTGGCATGATGCTTCATCAGGACGGCTCCCGGCATGAATGGGTGCCGGGGAAGTTCTGGGACCTGATCGTCACCATGGATGACGCCACAGGAGAGCACTACTCGATGTTCTTTGTCGAGGAGGAGGGAACTCAAAGCAGTTTTCAGGGTATCCGGGGAGTTATTGACAGTCATGGGCTTTTTGCTTCGTTATACACCGATCGTGGAAGTCACTACTGGCATACTCCGGAGGCCGGGGGAAAGGTAAACAAGGAGATGCTTACTCAGTTTGGTCGAGCCATGAGACAGTTAGGGATTGAAATGATCCCCGCTTATTCACCGGAGGCTCGCGGCCGTTCTGAGAGGGCCTTTAAAACCCATCAGGATCGTCTTGTAAAAGAACTCGCCGTAGCCGGAATTACTGACATTAAAAAGGCCAATAAGTATATCGCTCATGTCTATATGCCTGCACATAACGCAGAGTTTGCCATGCTTCCCGAGGAGGCAAACAGCATGTTTGTACCGTGGGCAGGCAATCACTTGGAGGATATCCTCTGCGAACACTACCACCGAACAGTAGGCAATGATAACTGCGTTAAGTTCAGTGGCCTGGTACTCCAAGTTCCCCCCGACAGGTATCGTTATCACTATGTGCGAGTCAAGGTACAGGTTCATAGATACCCCGACGGGCGACTTGCAATCTTCCACGGTCCCAGAAAACTAGCAAACTATGACATCCGGGGTAAAGAGATCGCCGACGGACAGCAGAAGGCGGCGTAATGATTATTAACTTTAACCGGACAGTCTATGTGCTCTAAAACCGGACAACTCCATTTGTTGACAACATGCTCCGCACGCTAACCATCGAGGCCGCGGGGGCCTATAATATTTACCTTCCTCTTCGCAAAGTATAGTGGGGGAGCTATGTTGCAGACGGCAACCCACAAGAGTTGCAAGGTCCGAGATCTATTGGTTCAGTCAGAAGTAACGCCAGGACAGAGAGGGCATCTGCTTTCAGTTTCAGGAAAAACATCTTTGTGAGTCGTCCGGGGCGGAAGAGACTCAGCACGACCTCCCATCAGTGGCCGAGCCCGGGACAGGCGGCCGGAAGGGTTAGGAATATGCAGTAGAGATATGCTATGCCTGCCCCAGAGTGAAGTAGAACGTCGCCCCTTTTCCTACGGCGCCCTCAGCCCAGACACGTCCTCCGTGCCGGTGTATAATTCGCTGAACGGTCGCCAATCCTATTCCGGTGCCAGGAAATTCCTTTTCACCGTGAAGACGCTGAAATGGCGCAAAAAGACGGTCGGCGTACGCCATATCAAAGCCCGCACCATTATCGCGAACGTAATATGCCCGCAATCCGCTCTTTTCCGTTACTCCAAATTCGATCCTCGCGCCGTTTCGCCCTGAACTGAACTTGAAGGCATTGCCGATCAGGTTCTCCAGTGCTATGCGGAGCAGTCTGCTGTCGCCACTCTCACATATTCCCGGCGCAATGGAAACTTCAGCCGTATAATCCGAATGAGCGTTCTTGAGCCCCTGTCCGACATCTTCGGCAAGTGCGCTCAGATCAACCGTCCCCCTCCTCATCTCATCGCACGCCATCCTGGAGAGATCGAGGAGAGCTTCTATCAGTCCATTCATTTGACTGCTTGCAGAACACATGCGATCGAGGTAATCCCTGCCCTGATCATCGAGAAAGCCCGCGTAGTCTTCCCTCACGATATTCAGGAAACTGCTGATTCTCCTCAGAGGGGCCTTGAGGTCGTGAGAGACGGAATAGCCGAAGGCCTCGAGTTCTCTGTTCGCGGCCTCCAGCTGGATCGACCTCTGTCTCAATTCTTCCTCGTATTTCTTGAATTCCGTTACGTCTTCCATAACCAGAAGGACAAATTTCTCTCCGCTGTATGTGAGCGGGTTGGCGCTTATCATGTAATAGGCCTCGACGACAGCACCGCCGTCATTCAACCTCATCCTGGCTGTCTCACGGTATATTCCTTCCCCGCTGAAAGCCTTGCCGACGGAATTCCTGATGACGCAGTCCCGGCAGGAGGCGGAATGGCCGCACCCCTCCGGGACGGCATAGGAATTTATGCAGTGCAGGACTTCTCCGCCCCGCTTCATCGATACGGTTTCCTGCCCGCCTAAAACACTGGCTGCCGCCGAATTCAGATAAACTATGCGGACGTCAGAATCAACAACTAAGAGAAGTGACGGTATCGCATCCAACAGGTTCCGCAGGAAGTCGCCCTCTTGAAACGATCGTCTCCCGGCAATCATGTCTTCATCACCTCGCTGGTCCATTTTCGAAGAACTCCGTTGAGCAATAGCCTTCTTAAAAATATATGTTATTATACAAAAATTAAAAAGGAAGCGAGGCCACTTTTGAAGGAAGAGCTGTTAAAAGAAGAAGAAAAGAGAATGAGGCGTCTGAGATTTATCGTCAACCTCACCGAGGCGGTGCTGATTCAATCCAATCTTTCCCTGCCGGAGTCCCTGCAACTGATCGAAAATACCAAGAAGGCCGCTCTCGGCCTCTTTCCCGACAAGGAGTTCGTCTACGATCTCGTATATACGCCGAGGTTCAGGAGGATCCTGGCCGAACGCTTCACAATACCCGGCAGCCTTTCGGGAATGAACTGACCCCGGGCTTCCGGAGCCCCGCATAGACCTGCCGTTTCATAGAAAGGAAAACGGGCATATCAACCGCCAGGGATACTATAAGCGCTTACCCATGGAGAAAGCCTTTCCGAGATGCCTTCCCACGCCGTAGTAACTGCGGCTTTCGGGAGTAAATATGGCAGGCTTCAATTTTTCTATATCGGGCACGCCGTCCGCGTCGATTACCGACTCATCCGCCTTTACGTCCATGATTTCTCCGATAAACTGCGTGTGGATACCGATTTCCACCGTTTTGAACACCTTGCACTCAATCACGAGCGGAAATTCCTTGACATACGGCGCGTCGACGAAGTCGCCTCTTACCGGTGTAAGGCCCGACTCCGCGAATTTGTCTACATTTTTCCCCGATACAGTTCCGAAATAATCGGCTTTACTGAGATACTCCTCCGAAGGGATACTCAGGGTAAATGCCTGCCTCTCCAAGATGTTGCCGTAAGAAAAAGTGACTTTCCGCAGCGACACGGCGACACAAGGGGGGCTTGAGCAGCATATCCCTCCCCACGACGCGGTCATCACGTTGGCCCTTCCCTCTTTGTCGTAGCTTCCCACGACTAAAACCGGCGTCGGATAGAGCAGCGTCCTGGCACCCAAAG
>JBJKPE010000167.1:0-18957 GCA_046706685.1 Thermodesulfovibrionales bacterium
CTTGGGCAGAGATGTATTCGTTGAGACCGCTTTCGCCTGTTTCGACGCTTTTTTGGAAAAAACCGAGTGCGCCTTTTCGGTCATTACTCCAAAGTCTTTCTTCTCCGAGGTAGTAGTATGCTTCGCAGAGTCGCTCATTAATTTCTCTGCGGTCCTTCCCCCTGTTTGCCTCGGAAATGACCTGCTTTTCCTTTATAAGGCCCAGATAATACCTGGCTATCGTCCTGATCCAGGCATCGGACTTTTCCTTTTCGACGTAATTTCTGAATGTATCGAGCTCTTTTTCGTACTCTGCTTTCGATACCTTCCTCATTGCCAGCAGCAGACAGATGCGTGCGTATTCGTAATGGGGATTGATTTCTATGTTTTTTCTCCAGTCGGCCGCCGCTTTCTTGAATGACCCGCGGCGGTAGTAAATGTGCGCCCGGTTATAGTAGGCTTCCGAATTCCGGGGGTCGAGTCTTATCGCCTCCGTATAATCCTTTAAGGCTTTGTCATATTGGCCCATGTCGACATAGACGTTACCGCGATTGTTGAAGGACGCTGCATCCCCGGGGTTGAGGTTTATTGCTTCGGTGTAATCGTTTATGGCATTTCCATAATCCTTCGTGAATGCATAGAGGTTGCCTCTGTTATAATACAGTGCGGCGTTCGACTGAGTGGATTCCAGAGCTTTCGTGAAGTCTCCGATCGCCTTCCCGTACTGACCTTCCTGATAATATGCATTACCCCGACCGATGTATGCCTTTTCATTCGAGGAATCGAGTTCCGCAGCCTCCGTATAGTCGTCTATGGCACTGGTAAAGTCCCCTGCGGCGGAGTGAGCGTTTCCGCGGTTGATGTAGGCCTCCACGTATTTGGGGTTAATCTCCAGCGCTTTCGAATAATCACTTATAGCGTTGTCGTATTGTCCCTTTGCAAAGTAGACGTTTCCGCGGTTATTGTATGCCATATCGTACCTGGGATTGATTTCCACGGCCCTGGAGTAATCACTTATGGCTTCGTCATATTGGCCTTTCGTGAGGTGGGTGTTTCCGCGGTTATTGTAAGCCGTGTAGTTCCCGGGATTAATTTGAACGGCCCTGGAGTAATCGCCCGCTGCGTTGTCGTACCTGCCTTCTGTAAAGTAGACGTTTCCACGATCGTTGTAAGCCGTGTCGGAGTCCGGATCTATGTCAATTGCCCTGGTAAAATTACTCAGTGCCTCCTTCACTTTCTGTCTCTGAAGATTCAGGAGACCCAGATCGATGTAAACCTGTGAATACCGGGGATTGATCCTGACAGCATTGCGATAATCGGCAGCCGCCTTCTCGTATTCCCCTGTGTAGGAATAAATTCGTCCTCTCTTGTAATATGTTTCTGCATCTTCCGGTTTGATCTTCAGCGCCGCCGTATAATCCGAGACAGCTTTATCTTCGTGTTTTCCCATTTTCCCGTAAAGGTCTCCCCGGCCGGTGTATGCCGCGGCATCTCCCGGGTTGATTTCTATCACCCGGGCAAAGTCCGACAGTGCATAATCGTACCTTCCGCTTTCCGCATATGCCAGGGCCCGGTTGCTGTAGGCCCTGGCATATAGGGGTTTGATTTTCAGGGCCTTTGTATAATCCTTGATCGCCTTATCATAAAGTCCCTTCCGGGAGTAAGCGTTGCCCCGATTATTGAAAGTCTCCGGGTCGGCCGGGTTGAGCCTCGCGGCCTTGGTGTAATCGGAAATTGCCCGGGAGTAATTACCGCTGGCTGCAAGGGCCAGTCCCCTGTTGTAATACGCTTCAGCGTCCCTGGGATTGATTTTTATGGCATGGCTGTAATCGCTGACGGCCTTGTCGTAAAGCCTCTCTTTGTAATAGGCGTTCCCCCTGTTATTGTAAGCGTGGTCGCTGTCGGGACGGCTTCTTAATTCCTTGGCATAATATTTTATCGCGGCATCGTATTGTCCCCTGCCGTAATAGGCGTTAGCCCGGTCGATGTAAGCGCCCCGAGGCATGCCGAGGCAGACACTGCAGCATGAAATATGGACTGCGACGAGAAGGCATAAGACGAGTGCCCTGAGTATTTTGGACGTTAGCGAGTTCAATAGAATTCGTGCAGTGGTACGTCGATGTTGAAGTGCGCTTCTCTTGCGATCCCTATAAAAGCCGTCAAGAGGACCTCTCTTTCCCTTGAGATCTGTTCCAGACAAGATATGAACACACGGTATTGGCGGACAGGAGTATTACGGATATATTCCAGGAGAGGGGTGCAGAAATACCAGGTGCACCTGTAAGGTCTCAAAAAACGCCTCAAGCGGCAGCCCTGCGGGGAAAGGAACTGGCAGGGCTTGGAATCGCCGATGCCGGTCTTGTGGTAAGGTATCTCTTCTCCAAGTGCCAGCAGATAAATTACGTCAAAATGAGTGTGATAAGAATGCCTGTTTATACAGCAGACCTGCCGGCAATGAGGGCAGACTTCTTCCGTGTTCTTCTGGATAAATGGATCGGCCTCCTCGATCAGTCGGCGGAAATTCCTGGCATGGTCCCTCACGAGGGCGAGGTCGCCTCCGCAACGGCTGAATACCTGCTCGATTAACCGGGACAGGTGAGCGGAGTTTTTCAGGTCTTTCATATTTGTCCGGCCAGAAAAATGTTATGCTCTCGCTCGAAACCAAGCGTCGTCTCTTCACCATGTCCGCACAACACACGGGTATCCGGAGGGAGGGTAAGGATCCTCTGCAGCGAGCCGCGGAGCATTTCCATGTCGCCTCCCTGCAGATCAGTCCTGCCGACAGCCCCTCTGAACAGGGTGTCTCCCGTGAAGAGGGTTTTGTTCCCGTAAAGACAGATTCCTCCCGGAGTATGCCCCGGGGTGTGCAGAACCTTGAATACAACACTCCCGACTTTTAGAAAGTCACCGTCTTTCACGAGGATATCCGGAGCAGGAAAGTCTTCGGGGGCGAAGCCCCATGATACGCACAGATTTTTAGTCGCAAGGTATGTGGGCATTTCGCCTTCGTGCATGACTATTTGGGCGCCGTATTTATCCTTCAGGTCGACGCCGGCGCAGACGTGATCATAGTGCGCATGGGTGAAGAGGATGAATCGGGGTTTGAGGGCCAGTTGCTCCAACATCCCTGAAATGCGATCAGCCTCGTCTCCAGGGTCTATCACCACCGATTCCGAAGACTCGTCGGAGACGATGAAACAGTTTACGCCGAGCTGTCCTACTACAATCTTGTTTACGCGCATGTCGTTTCTAAAACATACATACTATTTCCCACCGGGTCCCGTCCTCGATCGCCCTTCGCCCGCTTGTCCGGGACCGTGCTTTCGGCCTACTGGTAATTATACCCGAAGCAGCATTCGGGAAACCATTGCGAATGAAGGTCTGCCCGGCAATCGGGGGCAGTTACCAAAAATAGCCGAAATAGGCTAAAATATTTTCCATGTCGGATCTCGGCGGAAATCCATCTTGAAATGCAGGGAATGCAAGGGTGAGCTGAAATTGCTCATGGGTTGACGTACGGTGACCCTGCGCTGCATGGACTGCGGCAAGAGATATACACTGGCCGAATACCTGGATGAGATAGACGAAGATACATGGGAGAAGATATCCACGCGCTCCTGTAACAGGGCGTGACAGCGCAGCAAGAATAAATGAAACCGGGGGCTGAAAGATGAGCATCAGAGAGAATATTTATCATGTGGTCGACCTGATAAAACCTGAGCATATACTGGTGAGTGTGTTCGACAAGCAGGGCCTGGAGGAACTGGTAAACGGAATCATCGGGGTCAATCCCGAAGCGCGGTTCTATTCTACCGGCGGCACGGGCAAGAAGATTGCGGAAATATTGGGAGACAAGGCGGCTAAGAACTACGTCTCGGTGGAAGATTTCACCGGTGCCCCTGAAATGGAGGGAGGGCTAGTGAAAACACTGCATCCGAAGATACATGCAGGGCTTCTCGCGGAGAGGGGTAATCCCGCTCACGAACAATACCTCTATGAAACCCTGGCAAAACTCGGCGGCACACCCGGCGTTTATTTCGATGCCTTCGTAGGGAACCTGTATCCTTTCACTTCGGTTATTGCCAAACAGGACACGACTCCAGAAACCGCGAGGGTCAACATCGACATAGGCGGACCCGCCATGACAATGGCGTCGGCAAAAAACTGGCACAGCATCGCGGTTCTCACATCGCCCGCGCAATATACCGGCTTCATCCGGTCGCTCGGAGACCATAAAGGCATGATCAACCTTGAACAGCGGTTTAATCTCGCAAAACAGGCGATGAAGGCAATTGGAGAATACAGGACGGCTATAGGGAATTATTTCTCAGCGCTGGATTATCAAAGTGATATCAGGCCTTTCCTTAATGTGAAATAGACGCCGACAATTCCAAATTTGAGGTGGCTGCCCAGGCTTTTCACGCGCCAGACATCGAGGTGCAAAAACAGCAGTAGTTCACCAAAGAGCTTGTTACAGCAAAATTGTTCTGAGCGGAATACGGATTTGAGGCTAAAACGTTATATCCTTAGGGAATACGGCTCATGGGGGGTGGCTGTTCTGTCCTATCTGGCAGGACTTTCCGCGGCCGGCGTATTAAGTCCCGCCGGAATAACAGTATTTGTGGCGGTAGCTCTGTGCATCAACTCCAAGCAGGCTCTCACGCGTTGGCTCAAGAGTGAAGGCCGGGATTCCAAAAAGTCCTTCGCCGTTTTCGCTTCCCAGATTGTGATTGCGATGTTGCTCATGGCAAGCATTGCATGGCACAGTCTTGCAGCGGTTTTGCCCTTTCTGGTCATACCGGGGGCGTACCTCCTGTTCTTCCGCCTCAAGGGGGAGCATTTCATTCTTACCGAGATAATGGGATTCTTTCTTCTGGCCTTCGCAGCACCGATTGCCGAATTAGCGGTTTCCGGGCGGATCGATGTGAGGTTGTACATTGCCGTTGCGGTCTTTTTTACGGCAGGGGTTTTCAAAGTCAGGGTCCAGTTCACAAGAAGGGAAGCATACAGGGTATTGATGGTCGTTTATGTTGCCTTTGCGGCATCAATTTATCATCTCCTGGCGCTGCCGCTCATCTCATTGGTTCCACTGGCCGACAACCTGGTCTTTGCTGTAACTCTCTATAAGACTAAACTGCGCACGACGGGTTGGCTGGAGGTGGCGAAGGGGGCGCTCTTTGTAGTTCTTATTGCAGCTACTTATGTGGGACGCTGACGGACCAGCCGCCGAGCAGACCAAATATCTCTTCCCGCGAGATCGCTCCTTCTCGCACTATGCGTACTTGTTCATCGGTTACATCGATGATCGTCGAGGGCTTCCCACCAGGTGTTTTCCCGCCGTCTACGATCAGATCGAGGCCGTCGCCGAAATACTCGATAACCTTGTCCGCGTTGTCGGCGGGAGGGTGCCCCGAGATATTCGCGCTCGTCGCGGTGAGGGGCATGTCCAGAAGACGCGCAAGGCGGAGAGCAAATGATTCTCCCGGGATTCTCACGGCGACATTACCGGTCCCGCCGGTGAGGAAGTCGGAAAGGCCTTCCGCAGCTGCGGTCAGAATGGTAAGCGGCCCCGGCCAGAAGCGTTGAGCCAGCCGCTCTCCAGTGGGAGTCAGGGGGAGGGCGACGAGTCCCAGAGTTATCCTCTCGCCTGCGATCAGTGGCATCGCCTTGTCTTTCCGGCGGCGCTTCAATTCGTAAAGCCTCCGCAGCGCTGCCCCATCGTCATATCTTACTGCCAGGCCATAAAAGGTTTCGGTAGGGAAGGCCACGGTGCCTCCGCTTTCAAGGGTCCGGCGCGCTTCGGCGAGGGCTTTCTTTTCTCCGGAGAAGGCGGCTTTCAGAATTAACATTTTTCAAATGGTAGCACAGATCCGATTTCTTTGGGAAGCGGCATGTTTGCTTTTTTACTTTATTTATTTCTTGACAAAGCACATAATGCTTAGTATAGTTAGGCTAACCTTGCTAAGCCTTTTAGGCATGCTAAGGAGGGCTTATTTATTTAGGAGGAAGCATGGGCACGAGACTCTATGTAGGGAACATCTCATTCAAGGCGACTGAGGATGACCTCCGCGACCTGTTCACGCAGGCCGGGGAAGTGGTATCGGTGAAACTCATCAAGGACACCGCGACCGGCAGACTCAGGGGATTCGGCTTTGTCGAGATGGCGTCGGACGAGGACAGCCAGAAGGCTGTCTCCATGTTCAATGGGAAGTCGTTTATGGACAGGGACATCGTAGTGAACGAGGCAAAACCGCAGGAGCGCAGAGAACAGAGCGGCTTCAGGAGGGGTCCCTCGGAAGGAAGCGGTTTCGGCAGCAGGAGACAGAGGAGATAACAGCCTATCCTTGTGTTGAAGTAATTATAAGACAGTAAAGTTCAGGATTTTTTGAGGAGCATCGATCCGGGGGAAAGGTCCAGTTCTTTAGAAACCACATCACATTTGGATTGAAAGAGGAAGTATGTCCTTTTGTCCGTCCCTATGAGTGTTTCGAAGTTGCCCTGACCCTTGCTGATGATGAGTTCCGCTGCACGAAATTTTTCCTGAAATTCGGCGGATGTCCATTCGAGAATAGTGCCTACGGCGTCGGAACCGTTGTCTATGACCTGACACAAACTCGTAAAGCCCGTCTGCACGGCGTCGTCAAGGGTCGCGTCGTTCAGGACAGGCGAGCCTTTTACTACGGCTGTGACCTTTTTCCCCAAACACAACAGTTCTTCGACGAGGACCCTGTCGAAGACGATCTCTCCTGAATTATCGAGGAGATAGAGGATTTCACTCGTCCCGGACAGGGATTCCCTGAATGCTTGGTAATCGTCTACTGCGATGCGGTCTTCGAGTGCCCTTGCTATAGAACTGTGAATATCGATGGAAGAGAATATCCCGAAATCGATTATGTTGCCCGCTATCGCGAGCTTCGCTGCAGTGAGCAGGGGGTCCCCGCTTGTTTTTACCTTATTCTTCATTTCCGGATAGAGATCCATGGCGATATTGTTATAAACATTCTTTATCTTCCTGTAAGGGTCATCGCCCAGCCTGTCCCTTATCAGCCTGTGTATTAAAGTGGTGATGTATGAGGGAGGTTTGCTGATATCGGCCTCCCGCATGAGAAGCAGTACCTCCCTGATTATTTCCATGTGAGTTTCCTGCTGAACGGCGTGGGAATCCGAATGGCGGTCAAGGGCGATTATCGTCTGCCTGAGAAAACAGGGGAAACACTCTTTGTGCGTAAGCATTACTTCCGCTTATTGAGCCTGTCGGCCTTCTCCTTAAGCTCGGCGGCCATCATTTTTCTGTGGGCAAGGAGCTTTTGCGCCATTTTTTGATCTTTTCCCGCCATTATCTGCGCGGCAAGTATCCCGGCGTTTTTCGCACCTGCCTTGCCGACCGCAACAGTAGCGACAGGAATACCGGGAGGCATCTGCACTATGCTCAGGAGGGCGTCCATGCCTTTGAGGGGAGATGCCTCAATGGGGACGCCTATCACCGGCAGTATGGTGTGAGAGGCGATTACCCCCGGGAGATGAGCTGCCATGCCGGCGCCGGCGATGATCACTTCAATACCATTTTTCTGACCGTCCTTGACGATCTTCATGGTCCTTTCAGGTGTTCTGTGAGCGGACGCGATTGTCAGGTAGTACGGTATACCAAAGGAATCCAGCATGCGCGCGGTCTCTTCCATCACCGGCAGGTCGGAATCGCTTCCCATCACCACCAGGACCCTTGGTTTGACCTGTTCTCCTCTCTTGTTCATGAGGTCTTTGTCTCCTCTCTCTCCAGCGCTCTGTTGGCGATGTCTTTCCTGTAATGCATGCCAGCGAAATGTATCTTCCCTACTGCCTCGTACGCCTTCTTTCTGGCAGCAGCTATGTCTTCCCCTGCCGCTGTTACGCCCAGCACTCTTCCTCCGGATGTTACGATGCCGCCGTCATTGAAGGCGGTTCCGGCATGAAATACCTGAACGCCGTCAACTGTGTTTGCATCGGCAATTCCCTTTATCACATCGCCTTTCCTATATTTTCCCGGGTAGCCGGCTGAAGATATCACCACGCAAACGGCGGGTTCCCTGTTCCATTCTATGGCTATATCAGACAATGTCCCGTCGGTAACGGCCAAAGCAATGCTCATGAAATCACTCTTCAGGCGCGACAATACGGGCTGGGTTTCCGGGTCTCCGAGGCGGCAGTTGAATTCCAGAACCTGGGGATTGTCCCCGTCTATCATGAGACCCGCATAAAGAATCCCCTTGTAGGTTATTCCCTCGCTTTTCAATGCCCGCAGGGTCGGCTTCATGATTTTTTCCATCACCTTTTTCTCCATATCGGTCGTGATGATCGGAGCCGGGCTGTATGCTCCCATGCCGCCGGTATTCGGTCCTTTGTCGTTGTCGAAAACACGTTTGTGATCCTGGGAACTCACCATCGGCACGACGGTCTTTCCGTCGGTAAAAACCATAAAAGAGGCTTCCTCGCCGCGCAGGCATTCTTCCACTATTACCCGGTCCCCCGCGTCACCAAAGGTCCTGTCCTTCATGATGACCTTAAGTGCTTCCAGCGCTTCCTCGACGGTTGAAGCCACAAATACGCCTTTTCCTGCCGCCAGCCCGTCAGCCTTCACTACAATTGGTGCGCCCTTGAACTTTATATGCTCTTCGGCGTGGACGTATGAGGTAAAGACGCTGTATTCAGCGCTGGGTATGCCGTGTGACTTCATCAGATCCTTTGAGAAGACCTTGCTGGATTCAAGGCGGGCCGCTGCCTTCGTCGGTCCCAGTATCCTTCTGCCTTCCTTTTCAAACAGGTCGACAATTCCCCTGGAAAGCGGGTCTTCGGGACCGACCACCGTCAGGTCAATCCATTCGTATTTTACAAAGTCAAGCAGCGAGTCGAAGTCGTTGACGTTGACGTCTATGCATTCGGCGAGTTCGGCGATTCCGGCGTTGCCGGGGCAGCAGTAGATCTTGTCGACCAGATGGCTTTGAGACAGTTTCCACACAATTGCGTGTTCCCTGCCGCCGCTGCCTATAACCAGTACTTTCATCTGAACCATCCTTCATAATTTACATCGCACTAAGTAAGCCGCTTCGTGCGAAACGTCGGTTCGAAGAACCGAAGAGTTTCTATTATACTTCATTTTCCCCTCAAATAGCCCTTTTCGAGCATGCTCGAATAAGCGCCGTCGCCCACGATAATATGGTCAAGTACCCTTATGCCTACCGTCTCGCCCGCGGTTTCCAATCTTTCCGTCAACAGTATATCTTCCCTGCTGGGGTTCGGATCTCCGCTGGGGTGATTGTGGACAAAAATCACTGACGCGGCCGATTCTCTTATCGCCTCTCTGAAGGCCTCCCTGGGGTGTACAAGAGAGGATGTGAGTGTACCCTCGGATACGCGGGAATCCCGGATCAGCCTGTTTTTGACGTCGAGCATTGCGCAGTGGAAAACTTCCTTGTCGAGGTTACTGAACAGCGGGTGATAATGTGAGTAGACATCCCCTCCGGTCGAAAACGCCGGACCCCTTAAAGGCGGTTCCTTCAAAAGCCTTCTGCCGAGTTCGAGCGCCGCCTTCAGCTGGGCAGCCTTCGCCGGCCCCATGCCCTTCAGGGTACAGACCTCCGAAAGCGAAGCCTTCTCAAGCTTCTTCAGCGTGCCGAAGGTATCCAGCAGTTCCATGGCAGTGTCCAGAGCGCTGTGACCGCCCCCTCCCGTCCTCAGCACGATCGCGACCAGTTGTGCATCGGACATGGCCCCGGGTCCGTTGGCGAGCAGCCTTTCCCGCGGGCGCTCATTCTCGGGCCAGTGCTTTATGCTTTTATACGCCATAGGTAAAGGATTTTATCATCTCGTCTGGAAATAGTAAAGATTGGAGCCGGAACAGCGCGCTGTTTGACGCTGTTTTTGAGCGTATGATAAGATAATTGAGATTATGGTTTCAACTCCCGAAGTCAGTATTTCGGGTGAAACCCGGGAGGATAGATGGGAAACAGGAAGACACATGTCCGGTTCAGGGGTAACGGGGGTTTCACCCTTATTGAACTCCTGGTGGTTATGGTGATTCTCGGATTGCTCGCCGCCCTTGTCGGACCGACCCTTTTCAGTAAGGTTGGCAAAGGAAAGACGGCGGCGGCAAAGACGCAGGTAGAGTTGTTCGGGCAGGCGCTTGACTCTTTCAGGCTCGATACCGGCCGGTATCCGACCACATCCGAAGGGCTCAACGCCCTGGTAGCAAACCCCGGAATCGACGGATGGGACGGGCCTTATCTGAAAAAAGGAGTGCCGAACGATCCATGGAACAGGCCCTATCAATATTCGTCCCCGGGAACGCACGGCGATTACGATCTCTTTACTTACGGACTTGACGGCGCCCCCGGTGGTGATGGAGAAAACAAGGACATAACAAGCTGGGAATAGCTTCTCTGCTTCATGAAGTATCCTGATCATCCGCGGAACGGATTTGTGCCACAAGGTTTTTAGTCGACGTTCAGCCCTGCCGGCTTCGAGACCGGCAGGGCTGAACGGTTTTACTCTCTCCGGGCCGCTTAAGTTTTATCCCTTCGGCTCCATCTGCTGCCCGCAACAGATAATGTCACAGCTGTCAACACACCCGCATTCTTCGTCCACGGTCACGCTGAGTCCGCAAACGGCACACACGTATCCGTCACCAGCGCTGACACTCGCAGGACTCTTTCTGCTTCTCTTCACAGTCTTCTTTGCAGTTGACTTGCGTGGGGCGGTCTTGGCAGCAGTTTTCTTTCTGGTGACCGTTTTCTTGGCAGTCGTCTTTTTAGGCGCGGCCTTCTTGGCCGTAGCTTTCTTTACTGCAGTCTTCCGTATTGCCATCATTCACCTCCTCTCCTGTCAATCCTCACGGACCGACCTGTAGTAGTGCACTTCTTCGAAAAGTATATCAAATCTTATGATCAATAGTTAGAGTCTTTTTATAAATTGGACATTTGTCGGCTTGCCTGCTGCGCTTGCGGGAATGATAAACAGAAAAAACGAATTTAATACATAGACTCTGATGAGCATTCAGCCGGGAAGTATACTAGTCGGCACTGAGTGCCCTGCTGTACGTTAAATTCAATGTGAAGTCAGGGGCGCCCGCCGTATTGGGGTCTTCCGTGACAGAGAATTCGAGAAGGGTTTTCCCCGTCCCGTATCGTGCTCCGAAAGAAAGCAGGGCCGCTGTTCTGTCGACTTGCGGGACTGACGTTTTTGGAAAAGGTGAACTCTGAAACAGTATCTGGCCGACGAGGCTGAAATTCTTCCATGGGCCTGCTTCGACGCCCGCTCCTCCATATAGGAATGACTTTAAATCAACGGTCTCCGCTGCCTTCAGCTCTCCGGGAAAGACGGTGCCGATATTTATGTAAGACATGAATTTATCACCAAGTCTCTTATTTACAAGGCATGCCAGACCGGTATCGAAACCTCCGCTCCCTAAGCCGGCCGAGGCGTCTCCCGTGGGCAGTTCTACATCGACTCTTAAACTGACGAGAGGGTCCCCGACAAGTATCTCTTTTTTCGCCGTCAGTCTGATATCTCCGAGACCAATCCTTCCGTTCCTGGCTTTGATTACGGTGGCGCCGTTATGCCTGACTTCGTAAAGGAATTCATTCTCCGGTCTGGCGCCTCTCCCGTAATCCGAAAAACCGAAGGCCCTGTGATAACCCTCCAGAAAATCGTCCATGAAGCCACTGGAGAAGCTCAAAACAGGGACTTCTATCCCCAGTTCGAAGAGGCCGGGGATATTCTTCCTGTACCTCAGATCCATGTCTGCCACTTCCATGTCGAGATTTACCGTCCATGCCGCTGAACTGCGTACCATGTATACACTTGAATAGGAAAAGCCGGCTGTAAATGAGGTTTCGGTGGACGCCGATTCCAGACGGGGGGAATCTGTAATGAGGAAAAGGGGAAACTGGTTATTTACCTGAAGCGGACCTTCGAAGGCGCAGGCGTGGCCCTGGGAGAAGAGAAGGATTGTCAACATCGTCATGATTATCATCACAGACTTTTTTCTCACGCTACAGTATATCACTTTATAAGCCTCTTCCTCATCAGCCTGAAGGGATACGGGGCGAGCATGAGGGCAACGGCCAAAATCCACAAGACATCCCAGCGGGAGGCAGAAGGATTCCCAGCCGAAAAGGAACGGCAGATGTTCACAAGATGATACAGCGGCGTGAAGAAAGCCAGTTTGGAAACCAGGGGGGGCAGACCGTTAATTGGGAAGAATATCCCGGAAAAGAGAAACATAGGGGTCATAAAAAGGGTATAGAAATAGTTGAACGAGTCGATCCCGGGTACAATGGCCACAAAGATTATCGATATCTCGGCAAAGATCAGTCCGCTCACAAAGAGCAGGGGAATGGCCAGTATGATAAGAGGGGAGACAACAAGCCCGAAGGCGGAAATTACGATCATGATGATTGACCCGTATAGCACGCTCTTTGAAGCGCCCCATATCAGCTCGCCGGCAACGAGGTCGCTGAGATTTACGGGTGTGGCGAGGATGGCATCGAAGGTCTTCTGGTATTCCATGCGGACATAGGTGCCGTATGTACATTCATACGTTGCCGCGAACATCGCTGAAGACGCGATTATTCCGGGGGCGATAAAATCAATGTATGGTATTCCGTTAATTTCCTTCACATATGCCCCGAGCCCCAGTCCCAGAGCGGCCAGGTACAGGACCGGTTCGACGAAATTGAGAGCGATGCTGGACCGGTAAAGCTTGGTGTAAACCTTGAAATGCCTCTGCCATACCCTGAACGCGTGTTTAAGCTGCAAGAGACCTGCCCGTCAACTTGAGGTAAACATCTTCAAGAGTACCACCATGTTTGCTCATCAACAGTGAGGGGGGGGCTACGGTTAAGATTTTGCCCGAATCCATTATCGCCACCCGGTCGCATATCTTCTCCGCCTCTTCCATATAATGCGTGGTAAGCAGAAATGTGGTTCCCCTCGATTTCAGGTAATCAAGCTTTTCCCACACGGCATGCCTGCTTTGGGGATCCAGGCCGACTGTAGGTTCGTCGAGAATCAGGAGTTCCGGACCGTTTATGAGTGCCCTTGCCAGGAGCAGCCTCCTTTTCATACCGCCGGAGAGGTCTTTTATGCGAACCTTCGCCTTTTCCTGCAGCTCCACGAATTCAAGGAGCTCCCGCGCCGCCGGCAGGGACTTCTTTGCGGGGATATCGAAATACCGTGCATATACGACAAGGTTTTCGATGACCGAGAGATCCGGGTCGAGATTGTCCTCCTGGGGCATGACCCCAATCCTGGACTTTATCCGGCTTGGGTGCTCCGTAACGGAAATGCCGAAAACCTCCACCGTGCCGGAACTTGGAGGCATAAAGCAATAGACGATACCCATAGCGGTCGTCTTTCCTGCACCGTTTGGTCCGAGGAAACCGAAACATTCGCCCTTTGTGATGTCGAAGTCTATATGATCCAGGGCGCGGAGCCGCCCATAATCCTTTGTCAGGCCTCTTGCTGTTACTATGTACATGGGGGATATTATAGCATCATCAGGACAGGTGCCAGCACAGATTTTGATTGACCGCTGAGAGATGCCGACGCTTGTTGTCGGGGAGCCCCGGACAGGATATTGAGGGACAAGTGGGCGGGGAAAAGTCGCGCGGTCAGTCGGGATTACTCTAAAGGCATCCGGCTTTCGGCATCCGCGCACTGACGGTGGACCGAGCGAAGGGGCAGGGGCTGTCCATGCCCCTTCGCTGGAGGTGCGACTGCTACTTTACCGCGTCTTTGAATCCTTTCCCCGCCGTGAATTTCGGGGCCTTCGAAGCCTTGATCTTTATGGTCTCACCTGTCTGCGGATTTCTGCCCTTTCTGGCCTTCCTCTTTGAGACGGAGAAGGTGCCGAAGCCTACCAGTGAAACCTTGTCGCCCTTCTTGAGGGTCTTCTTCACACCGTCAATAAAGGAGTCCAGTGCCTTGCCCGCTGCAGCCTTGGAGATGTCCGCCTCCCTGGCCATCTTGTCGGTAAGGTCCGCTTTTGTCATAGCTACCTCCCTGAAAATATTTTTTGCTAGTCATTATACACAATATCTCAGGATATGCAAATAGGAAATGCAAAAACTGCAGTTCATACGCCTGGCATTTCAGTGGTCTTGTGATAGAATATGAATAATCGCGATGGTAAAGACGGACATACCCTACACAAAGTTGCACACATTCATGCGGCGGCTGGGCATACATGAGGCCGAGCTGAAAGAAATCGAGCCACTAAAGGACTTCTTCGCGGGACATAAGGACCAATTTGCCAGTTATTTCCACGACTTCTTCATGAGCATACCGGAGGCGAGGCTTATTATCGAACATGAACACAGGTCCGGGTACCTCATGCAGGCATGGGCACGCTGGTTTGAAGCACTTTTCTGCAACGGTCTTGATGACGAGTTCCTGGGGTATCTCTGGAAAGTGGGGATGAAACATGTTGAGATTAAACTAGACAAGCGCTTCTCCAATATGGGATTTTCAGTGGTGAGGCAGTTCTGTCAGGAAGTTGTGCTTTCGGAACTCCCTCCGGATCTGGCGGTCGGGGTGCTGAAGCTTGTGGATAAACTTATCGACTTCTGCCTGCTCGTTGAAACGGACGCTTACGTAGAGTCCACCACCCGCTGCGACATCGAGATAATAAAGGGCATCGCAGACAGGATCAGAAATCCTGTAACTATTATCGGCGGTAATATAAACAGGCTTATGAGACATGCCGACAGCAAGGATCCCGCGTATCCTGTGTATCAGTTCATATCGGCCCAGAGCGTAAAATGCGAGCGGCTGGTCAGGGATATAAAGACATATATGGAGGTATTCGAACGGGAGCCTCGTATGGAAAAAGTCGCCCTGGAGAGCATATTCGATGAGGTTCTGGATGGTCTTTTTAAGGGGGGGAAGTACGAGCGGCCCCGAATGGAGATCAACCTCGAACCTGCTGCCTCTTACATTCTGGCGGACGCTTTGGACATGAAGGTGCTTTTTGAGCATCTGCTGGAAAACGCTCTGGAGGCCCTTGCCGGGAGCGACCCTTATATAAGGATCCTCTCAAAGATTGGGGGTGCCCCTCCTCACAGCCTCATCGTGGAGATTTTCAATACAGGCGTGCCCCTCGAAGTGGAAGACACGAGACAGCTCTTTTCACCTTTTTATTCCACAAAACCGGGTGGCAGCGGTTTCGGCCTTAGCATTGCGAGGCAGGCGGTTAGAAACAATCTCGGCAGGCTTTCCCTCGAACCGGTTGAAGGGGAGGGCACAATGGCGGTGGTAACCCTGCCGATTTTCGAATGACGTCGGCCGAAGGCGGTCCCCCGGCGCTGTTCAGAGTCTTCGCCGGAACAGGACATAGAAATGCTCCTTCATCTTTTCACAGAAAGGCCTTTTGCGCCAATTCCAGATGGTTATTTTCTTCGAATTCTTGAGGTCTTCGAAGAAGAGTTCCGACATCCTCAAGCCGAAATCGGCATCTATAATGCCGACATTGCCCTCGTCGTTCCTTCTGAGGGACTGGAAGTCGAGGTTTGCCGAGCCTATGATGCTCCAGATTCCGTCGAAAACCGCGGTCTTTGCATGGAGGATCTGGCCGGAATAATTGTAAATCTCGATGCCTGCCTTCAGCAGCCGTGTATAAAACGCCCGGCCTGTATAGCGCGCAGCTGAAATGTCGGATTTCCCCGGTAGCAGCAGTTTCACCGATACTCCCCGGGACACGGCGTCTTCAAGGATCTGGATCAATCTTCTGCTCGGTGTGAAATAAGCGGTTGTGAGATAGATAGTCTTTTGGGCCATGTTTATGCTCACATAGAGGAGTCTTCGCATTCTGCGCCTTCCCCTTGCCGAACTTGCAAAGATCGGAAGGACGGGGAGGCCGCCTTCTGTGGGCTTCATGTCCGCATGGAAAGGGATCGGCTCACCTTTCCAGACCTGCCAGCTCTGGTTGAAAGTATCGAGCAGCATGCTTACCACCGGACCTTCGAGGATCAGGCCCGTATCCCTCCAGCCCCGTTTCTTCTTCCTCAGGTGATATCCCCTGTATTCATTCGCAATGTTCAGCCCGCCTGTGAAGGCCCTGATCCCGTCAATTATTATGAGCTTTCTGTGGTCCCGGTGGACGTAGTGCATTGGCGCCGTCCATTTAAAAGGGCGCGAGGCCCTTATCTGCACCCCCGCGGTCTTGAGGCTTCTCCAAAATTTCAACGGGGTTCCGATGGAGCCGAAATGGTCGTAGAGTAAATAGACTTTTACCCCCTCGGCCGCCTTTTGCCGCAGGATATCGGCAAGTTCAGTCCCCGTTTCGTCGTTGCGGAAGATGTAAAACTCCAGGCATATCAGCTTCTCGGCGCTCCTGACGGAGTCGAATATGCCGCGGAACAACTCGCTGTCTTTCCAAAGAAGAGCGACCCTGTTTCCTTCAACAAAATGTCCTCCGTAGACCCTCTGGATGTTCTTTCTGAGTGAATGGATTGTCCCGTCGGAATTCATCATATAGAATAATTGCCTAATTATATCTTTCTGTCAATCCGAAGGGTGGGGAATAGGCCGGGTTGGGAGTGGATATTTCACTCTGATATGAGCTAAAATATGGGAAGTAAATTTGTTTTTGAAAGTCCCTCATGAATATACATATAGAGAACGTGATGGAGATAGACTGCGTCTGCGATGCGCTGATCCTCCCTGTTACCGAAGGCGACGCAAAGATTTACGACAGTCTTGGACCGTCCGTTGCAAAAGCCATCAGAAAAGCGTCGTCGAAGGAGTTTGGCGGCAAACGGAATGAAGTACTTCTGATCCCTGCTCCCGAAGATATCCGGCCCGAGAGGATCCTTCTTGCCGGCCTCGGTGAAAAGCGAAAGGTCTCTGCCGAGGGGCTGCGGCAGGCCGGAGGGCGGGCTGCAGCCTATCTGCGCGATATGGGGATGAAAAAAATCGCCCTCTCCACTTTTGCTTTCCCTCATCTTGATCTGCTTCCGATGGATTTTATAGAGGGGTCCGTTCTCGGGCTTTACACCTACGACAGGTACAAGTGCGAAAAGAAGAAGAAAAAGGTGGGCAGTGTAGTAATACTCGCGAGGCCTTCTGAAGATATCGAAGCTGATCTTGCGTGGACAAAGACCGTGACGTCGTCGGTCTGCTTTGCGAGGGATCTGGTGAATGCCCCGTCGAACGATATGACGCCGTCGCAGCTTGCCAAGGAGGCCCTTTCCCTCAAGCGGAAAAACCTCTCGGTCAAGGTGCTAGAAAGAAGGGACGCCCTTAAGGCCGGGATGGGCGCCTATCTGTCTGTCGCCAAGGGGTCCGGCGAGCCACCGAAGTTTATCGTGCTTGAGTATGAGGGTGCCAAGGAAGCGCCCTTGGTTCTTATCGGCAAGGCGATCACCTTCGACAGCGGTGGAATTTCGCTGAAACCGTCGGAGGGGATGGAGAAGATGAAGTACGACATGGCGGGAGGGGCTGCCGTTCTCGGAGTGATGAAGGCGGCCTCCGAGTCGAAGCTCCCGCGTCATCTTATAGGAATAATTCCGGCCACCGAGAACCTCCCCGGCGGTTCGGCATCGAAGCCCGGCGATGTTGTCAGAACGGCCTGCGGCAAAAGCGTGGAAATAATTAATACCGATGCCGAGGGGCGTCTTGTCGTCGCGGATGCTATCTGTTACGCCAAGCGGTTCAAGCCACGTGCGGTGATAGATATAGCCACGCTGACTGGTGCCTGCTCGGTGGCCCTCGGGGGCGAGGCGATCGCCATTATGGGTAACGACCGTGAACTTCTTGATTTATTCAAGAGGGCTGGCGAGTCGACCTATGAAAGGGTGTGGGAAATGCCGCTTTTCGAGGAGTATAATGAGTATTTGAAGAGCGATATCGCTGATATAAAGAACGTGGGAGGCAGGAGCGGCTCGCTTGTGACGGCTGCATTTTTCTTGAGTCAATTTGCGGGTGAGATCCCGTGGGCCCACCTCGATATCGCCGGTACCGCGTGGGTGGAAAAGGAAAAACCTCACACGCCGAAGGGAGCCTCCGGAGTGGGGGTCAGACTGCTGTTAACCGGTATAAAGGAATTGAAATGAAATTATTCAAGATAATGCTGGTGATATCCTTTCTCCTGGTCCCTGCGGCGGCCTTCGCGTGGGGTCCTCTTACGCATATCTTTCTGGGCAATGAGTTATTTTCGCTCAGCCCTCTTATACCCACGGGTCTGCTCGAGATTATCAGGAGGTACAGGAAGGATTTTCTTTACGGAAATATCACGGCTGATATCATAATCGGCAAAAAGTACCTGCCGGATGACAAGAATTCCCACAACTGGGATGTCGCTTTCGACCTGCTGAAAGCGGCGAAGACCGACCAGCAGAAGGGCTTTGTATACGGGTATATGAGCCATCTGGCAGCTGATACCGTGGCACACAATGTCTATACCGTCGACAGGAAGAATATCGGACACACCGTTGTTGAGATGAAGGCGGACTGCATAATAGACAAGAAATACTGGCTGCAGGCGGTGGCCATAGACAGAAAAATACAGGTCAGGAACGATATTTTTCTCGAACATTCTCTCCCCAGATTCATGTTTTCTTTCAAGACGAACAAGCGCATATTGAAGGGGATGGTGCTGCTGTCGGTTATCAACGGGGAGAGGATAGGCAACTTCATAGACAAGAATGTCGTCAGCTCTCTGCCTGTCAGGTCGACCATCGAGAACCTCCACCAGGAGTCCCTTGACAAGATCATCGACCTCTTTCAGAATTGGGAGAATTCGCCGGTGGTGAAGGTGAATCCCTGCGGAAACGTCTGCAGGGGCAAGGTGATCAAGGCCTCCCTTCACTGAGCCTGCATTTAGCCCACTTTATTCACAAATTTTCCTGAATGCCGGAAGGGCATAGTGTTTGAGCGGCTTTACCTGCCCGATACTCATGCAGTGTGTCTCTGATAATAAAGAGGGCAAGTTCCTCGGAGCGAAGCGAG
>JBJKPE010000168.1:0-16787 GCA_046706685.1 Thermodesulfovibrionales bacterium
GTCCGCACGGCCTCTAAAACATTCACCGTTCCCCCGACATTCGTGTCGAAAGTCAGTTTAGGTTCCTTGTATGAGGCGCGGACAAGAGACTGAGCGGCAAGATGAAACACGAACTGAGGTCTATGCCGCTCCATCACTGAAATCAAGTGATCCAGATCGTTTATATCTCCGTGGACGTGGGAGATTCTTTCGCTCAGTCGGCTCGCATGGAAATTGCCCGGCTCACTGGGAGGGTCCAAAGCATAACCGGTCACCTGCGCTCCGAGCCTGGTCAGCCAGATCGCGAGCCAAGACCCGGGGAAGCCAGTAGGCCCGGGATTTTTTTTTTTTTTTTTTTAAAAAAATAAAAAAAAAAAACCACCCCGCAGTCACCTGTCTTTACATAAACGGGGGGAACCTTGGGGCACTGCTGTCACTGCGGTATCGGCATCGTGTAAAAAAGCCATGCCGGGTACCGTCAATCGACCTGAAGAAAATCATCGATGTCCACCTCTCGAACCTCCGGGCTTTCAGTCAGGGCTCTCGCAAAGAAGACCGGGCTGCCCAAAAGCACTGTCCAGAAAACCCTGTCGGACTTCAGGGCCGGAAAGGTCGATAAACAGGGGATGTGCGCCAAGGGAAAAAGGCTGCCCGGAAAGAAGTGATTTGAGGACAGCCGGGGGATTTGCTGGACAGGCGGGTAAACTGCTTATTCTGGCAAGAGACCGAGGAAGCCATCACGCAATCCATGAAAAGACATATGTTTATTGTCAGATGCTGATTGAACTTATTCCCCCTACCGTCTTTGCGGCATCAGAAGGTCTACCGCTTACGGGTTCACCAGACTTTTTGAAATTGCCCCGCCGCCTTTCCTCACGCTTCCGAGAAATGGACTTTCACGCCGACAAATTTCAGGGCGGCGGCGATATGCTCGCGGTCTCCCTTGGTGAGCGGCTTTCCCATCACAGCAATGTTCAGCAGTATCCGGAGATCACCTTCTTCTGGAGGGAGTCCGGGAGCCTTGGCAATAAATTCCAACGCCTTCCTTAGGGCGGTTTCCCACTTGATCAGGGTTCCCTGTGACACCACAACAAGGTTCTTGCCGCCAAGCCTGAACAAGTATACCGAACCAGCCCTATCTACGAACACAGAATCTTCTCCTGTTACCTTTCTGATCACTTTGCGCAATTCGTCGGTATCCGACGGCAAGAGACTTTGCTTCATATCCTTGGCATAGCGGTTCAGCAGGGCGTCCTTGATGTATGTCTTGATGTCCGCCTTGGGCATGAATTCCGCCAGTATTTTGCCCACCTCCTTGTCCTTCACCAGTTGCTCCATGAATATGCCGCTCTCGATTCGGCTCTTGTGGCAGTAATCAAACTCATCGGCTTTGTGGAAGACAGTCTCCTTGATGGCCAGTCGAACCTCTGGCGGCAGTTTCTTTGACATTAATAACCCTCCGGGAACTTCAGTTTTTCGGTGTCCTCAACGTCGCTGAGATTGGCAACGTCCGCCAGCCACGCCTCTATGAATCTTTCCCCCTGCGGATCGGAGAAGCTTACCACTCCGTCCCTCAGGAAAAGGTATTCCTTTTCCTTTCCCCTTTTCTTTGCCTCATGGTCGAGGTCAATGACCTCCGCCATCCTTCGCACGTCCGATACGAAATCCAATACGATGACTTTCTCCTTGTCGTTGGCCAGCCTTAGGCCTCTACCGAGTTGCTGCACGAAGATTCTCCGCGAATGGGTAGCTCTTAGAAATACTAGGATGTTGACATCCGGGACGTCTATGCCTTCGTTCATAACGTCAACCGCCGTCACGGCAGCAAGTTTTCCGTACGAAAACGCAAGAAGCCTTTTTCTCCGCTCCACCCGGTCGCTTATCGACAACGATTGGCATGCCATTCCCTTGGCGCTCATCATGTCGGCAAATCGTCCCGCATGTTCGATCGAGGGAGAGAAGACGGCGATCTTCGGGTTGCGGACAGTCCCGGCGACCCGGAATATCTCCGTCAGCACCGCATCATCCCGCTGCGGGAGGAACAGCCGCTTGTTCAAGTCTCTGATCGTCAGACTTTCCTTGGAAAGTGATGGAACCGCCTCCCAGTCGATGTTGTCGCAATAAAGCCGGTAGTCGACCTTCGCGAGGAATCCCATCGCCATTCCGTCCACGAGAGACACACTTGCTATCGGCTCTCCGAACAGGTCATCGATGGATTTTCCGTCGCCGCGCCAAGGGGTAGCGGTCATACCCACCAAAAACCTGGGATCAAGATGGTCGACACACTGGCGGAATCCGTGGGCGAGGGCATGGTGAGCCTCATCGACTATGACAACATCGAAGCTGCCAGGCTCGATTCCCGAGAGGTAGCCCGAGAGGCTCTGGTAAAGTCCGAAGTTTGCCCCCTCGTAAACCAGCGGTGGCATCCCGTCAAAGAAATATCTGGTCGGCACAGATTTTAGGAGCCCGAACCAGAAACCCTGTTCGAGTTGAAGGGCTAGGTCTTGCGTATGGCAGAGGACGAGGATCTTTCTGCACCCCTTCTGCCACAGCCTGTTCGCTATCTCTCCAGCTATCACGGTCTTACCGAGTCCTGTGGCGACGACGTACTGGACTCTCCTCCCCCCAGCCTCGAAAATTTCAATAGTCCTATCCGCGATTTCGGACTGATATGGGCGAAGGTCTCGCTTTCCCCAATGTTTTTCAGGCCATTTGGTGAGAAGATCCGTCAGAAACCTGCCGTTCCAGAGCTTTATTTCGAAGCCGGCCCGCTCAAGCGTATCCTTCCGCTTGTGGACCGAGGGGATGAAGTCTCCGTTGGTGGCGAGAGCGGCGACATGCGCGCCATAGACAGACTGAGCCTGCATGACCTCTTCGAGACCTGCCTTGCCGACGTAGTCCCCGCCGCCGACCGCTTTGACCTGAACTACCCAGCTTCTTGGCGAACCTCTTTGGTCGCGGACTCCGACGATGTCCGCTCCCTTGTCGCCGGAACGTCCAATGATCGAAACATCGCGCCAGCCGCAGTGAGACATCAGTCTCGCGACCGCCCGCTCCAGGGCTCGCCAGTCGGTCCCTTTCATCAAGTCTTCGGTAAGGAAGGTCAATCCACTATTTCCAGGGCGAGAAAGTTGATGCTGTGGGCACAGCGGGCCAATTCGTCCTTGCCTCTTGCGAGGGAAACCGTTCCGGTCTGGCCGACCCACAGGGCGTCCTTCAAAAACGAGATGATTCTGTCCTTGGACTCGTTCCTCGCTCTTTCGGTCGATTGCGCGTCTCCCAGAGTCAAGGATGCATAGGGAGCAGCGAAAACCTTGCCATCAAAAAGGTCCTCCGGGAACCTGTCCACGAGTCTCAATAGCGTCTTGTAGGGCACCTGCCACAAAGCCTCGAATCCTTCGGCCTCCTTGTTCTGGAACTTTAAGAGAAGGTTGGCGTCGGAGAACAACGATAGGATGGTTTCTTCCACTTCTCCAGCCGATTCGTGGATGCATTCGAGGACAGGAACTTTCTTGCCCGCAAGCTTGTCAATCAGCCTGTCCCTGAGCCTGTCAAAAATGCCCGCAGCCTTCTCCTGGAGAGTCGCCCTGTCCACCCTCAGATCCTGTAGCCCGTCCTGGACTATGGACGAAAAGGCCGAACCTATGTCCGCCAGTCCGTCGCGCGCTTTGAATTTTTCCGAGAGGTAGACGGCGAGGAGCTGCCTCGGTTCCAGGGGAAACTGCGCAAGCACAACATGTCGCGGGTTGTAAACGAAATCGCAATCTACCCCATCCGCGAAGAAGACGCACGGAACGGATTCTCCGCTCTTTTGGATCAATCCCTCCGTGAGTTCCCAAACCTTGACCTGGAAGGGAAGAGCCGTCCTTCTATAAGAGTATGATCCAGACCATGAACTTATCTCGCGGGATCTCGGGATTAGTTCGACCAGCGTCGAACTCGCTGGGACAACGGTTGAAGGAGCTTGAGGCGGGGGAGTCGTCTCAACGACAGCGGCCGTTTGCGGAGCGTAGTCGTCGGCATTGTCGGATGCGGCGGCTCCTTCGTCAACGGATGCGGCAGTCCGGGCGTTACGGGTTGCATTGAGGCGGTCCGCTTCCTGAGCCGCCTGCCACCATTTGTCGTCGGTTATTAACTCGGGGTCTCCACGTCGGAACCGTTCCAAGAATTCTCTCGACACCGCCCGTTCCACGTAAAGGCATTTCGTTCCGGGGTCGGATCTTCGGTATGCGTTGGCGAGCAATCCGAGGGGTGAACCATTCGGCTCATTGTACCCCATAGCCTTCCGTTCCTTAGGCAGAAGCGGTCCGACGCCCCGCAGGGCTTCGACCGTTTCAAGCCACGACGGGTCGGTCCTGTCGAAATCATTCTTCTGATATGTCGGAAGGAGATAGTCGACGTGTATCTCGCCCACGATGCGTCCGCCTACGGTAGATCCGAGTTCGACAGGGTATTCCAGCTTCGATGCTCCCGTCATCGGATTATCGTAAGAAAAAAGCATCTTGTTGCTAATCAGGATTTTTCTGCCGTTGCGGATGAAATCTATTCCAAAATCGTTGGGATCCGCATATCGCTGAATACCGATCCAGCCCCTGAGGCGTTTCTGGCGTTCGATGACATTGGAGGAATAACTGCCTTCAGACCCAAACTTTCTTCTCTCCTCAGTTTCGCGGTCGCGAGAGAGATACGTATTGCGTTCAACGTCGAACAGGGCGCTTCCCAAGTCGCGGTCGATATCGATGACGGCGGGGATCGGCCTGCCTTCGCGCGAGACGTATCGAGACTTGCCCCACACGCAGTGGTCTTTACGCGACAGTTTCTTCTCCTGGACGAAAATATCGATGTCTATCCCTCCAAGGAGGGGAGAGTAAATGTTTTCCAGCTGCCTGCGGATATCGGCTTCCTTGTCTCTCAGGATAGCGTATGTCTCTCCTCTAAGTTTGGAGACAACGACTTTCGTGCCATGTTCGGAGGGATTGTCTTTAGGTTCTGACACCACCTTTGCCGCATAGTTCCGCGAGCGAATCAGCTCTGCGAAGTCGATTTCGATACCTGTCCACTCGGAACTTTGCTGCGTGGCGGAAAGGAGGCGAGTGTTCTCCCCAAGCCTTGCGGTGGAAATGTTGAATCCCATGCCGAACAGTCCTAGGTTGCTGACGGGGTCGTTGTTGGAGTATCCCGCCCTGGCTGCATTCTGAAGCACTTCGAGATTCACGCCAGGCCCCGTGTCCAACACCTCGACTGTCCGCAAATCCGAGCCGACCGTCTCTCCCGACCAGCGTACCACGATCTTCTTTTCCGGAAGGGAGATTCCCGCGCGAGTTGCTTCGGCAAATGCATCGACCGAGTTGTCGATCAGTTCGGCGAGGCACTGCCATGGCAGAAACGGGATCTCGCCCAGTGTCCGCAGTATTCGCGGACTCGGCGTTATGTCCAGCGTCCGGATCATCTCCTCCCCCCGCCAAGCTCAGCGAGGAATTCGGCGATGGATCTAGCGACGTGGTGCGCGAGGAGCGGCGGGACTGCATTGCCAATCTGCATGATGTTCGTGGTCGCCGAAAAGCCGAAGACAAAACTGTCGGGAAAGGTTTGCAACCTCGCGCATTCGCGGACGGTCAGCCTCCTGGGAAGCGAATAATGGAACTGCACCCTGGATTTGGCATTCGCCCTTACCGTGTACGATGGCAATCCGATTCTGCTCGTCTCGTCCCCTTGCCCATTGCCCCTCTTCGCCTTGCTCGCCTTGAAATACTGGCTCTGGTTGACAATAGACTCGTCTGTCACTTTCTCTAAGTCTTTGATGGCCCAGTCTATGCTCAGGTGCCCTTCTGTATGCGTTGCGGCAGGTTTCACAGGCATCCCCGGCACGTCTTCGCGAACGCCGACAAAAAACAGTCTGGAACGGTTCTGGGGAACACCATAGTCGGGAGCGGCAAGATTCCACACCTCGAAGCGGTATCCCGCTGCTTCAAGGTCTTTCTTGATGGTATCCAGAACCGAACCGCCGCCGATCCTTGCCAAGTGTGGCACGTTTTCAGCGACCACGACCTTAGGGCTATGGAAAATCATGTATTTTACAAGGGCCTTGTAAAGCCTGCCTCTATTCGATTTTAGTCCCGCCTTCGGGCCGCAGGAAGAGAAATCCTGGCAAGGGAATCCACCTATCAACACGTCGGCCGAGGGAAGGTCAGCGGGCTTAGCCACGGCCAGATCCTTCACCTCGGCGTGATTTCCTATGTTCGAGACATACGTCTCCACACACTTGTCGTCGTTGTCATAAGCGGCCTTGATCTCGAAGGGGAGACTAGAAACTTGCTTGCCCATGTATTCGAATCCGCCTAGAAAACCTAGGTCGAGACCTCCGCAACCCGCGAAGAACGAGACTACAGAGTGCCTACGTATCCTATGACTTCTTGCGCGTTGCTGCGACCTTCGTTTGACGCTTCGCGACGGATTTTCTCGCACCGTCCCCGTTGGCACTGGTCACCCCCAGAAATCTTCTAATTTTGCTCGCGAGGCGATCTGCGTCCCGCAACTGGCACTCCCACACCACCAGCGACTTCCATCCCAACCGAGTCAGCTTCTCGATATTAATTTCATCCCTGGAACGGTTAGCCTCTATTTTGCCGACCCAAAACTCCACCCGCGACTTCGGTATGCGCCCAAGCGGGCAGTCATGCCCGTGCCAGAAACAGCCGTGAATAAAAATGATCTTCCTCCGCGAGGGGAAGGTCAGGTCGGGCTTCCCAGGCAGCTTCGCATCATGAAGCCTATATCTGTATCCCATACTGTGGAGGAGCCTTCGCACGAACATCTCGGGCTTCGTGTCCTTGGAACGCACCTTCGCCATCTGAGCGCTCCTTTGCTCGCGCGTGAGATTGTCCATCAGCCTTTCTCTGGGTTGTGTTCGAAGGGTAGCATCCGCCCCTCCCTTTCCTCTATCAGCCTTTCCACGGCCATGCGGACGCACCAAGCTACGCTGACTTTACTTTTTTTAGCCATCTTGGTCAGGAGTTCGTACTGGTCGGAGGACAGGGTCGCGGAAATCCTGACAGTGTCCTTTTTCGAGTCTTTTTGCGAGCTTGCCGACATTATTATTTGCATCACTCCGCGGTATTTTGAATCATTATACGAAATTAAACTGATACAATCAATAAAAAAAAATGCAGAAAAAACACTGCGGAGCAAAGGTCTTCGGAGGTGAAAGAGAACCAGTAAGTTTCCGGTTGCAGCAGAAATTTGCCGAAATCGTTCTATCTCCATACCACCCGACATGCCAGATATTCGCTCAATACCATGCGTACGTCGATGCCGTAGTGATAATTGACCATGTAGCGATACCGCCCGTCTTGGACGGTTAGCCAGCCGTTCGCATCAATCTGCGGCGACCCAAGGACTGCCCTTATAAAGGCGCGGCTGCCGATTTCAGGCCAAAACAATATTTCAGGGGTTTCGGGAGATTCAAAGGCATGCCTGTCCGATTCCGTCATTGTCAACAGAGGAGCGAACCACACAAGATCCGGCGTGCCGGCTTGTGGTTCACTGAGTTCATAAGCCGCATGTCCTCTCGCAAGTTTGAGAACTATGCTCCTTACTCTCTCCGTCTCGTGGTGCCACAGAATGGTTCCTGATGTGTCCGTCGTGCGACTGTTCTCTATGCGTGCCGCTAGAGCTGGGTTTTCTGTGAGAAGCCGCCTGATCTTATTTCTCTTCATATCTTCGGGGCGCACAGAACCAGTCTGGACGCACTCAAGAAGGCAAGCTAGATATTGCTCGTCCTTCGAGAATCCTCCGTTGCAGGATTTACATGATCCGACAACCGGGAGTTCTGGCGGAAAGGGTTCGTCAAGGAGCACCTTTGAAGGGACGTGATCCCTAGTATCTGGAACCCCTCCGCAGTATACGCAAAATGCAGTGAGGCGCTCGTCGAAAAAGAGCTTTCGCGGGTCCGTCATGGCTGAGATCTGCCTACGGCGGACTCCGTGAGGATGTCTAGTAACTCATTAAACAAACCTTCAAGGTTCTTTTTTCCCATGATCGTATGCTCCTAGAATGCCTACCTCAGGAGTGGCAAGGCAGAAAAAATATACACTCCCATTCCGAATGTCCAGATAAGGAAAATATATATTAGTCCTTTGTCAGCCCGGGTGAGTTTCATTTCCTCTGAATACTTTCTGACGAGATCGTTGGCACCCCTGAAGAAAATGACGCCAAATACCAGAGGTATTACCAGCCTGGCGATGTTGCCCACCCAATCGAACATTTGCTCATAGAAAGGCAAGACCCCGTAGAATTTGCCATAATGAATGTCAAAGCGAATCGAGTAAGTTACCAGAAAACAACAAAGAAGCAAGACGATAATTCTCGTTACTTGTTTCAAATTCTCCCCCATCATTTCCCTGAATGCCTTACTTGGCCACCTCTCCTATCTTCCGCCGGCCAGTTCATGCGACTTGAGCACCAGCAGGTTCTCCACGTTCATAGTCTCTGTCGACTTCGTGAAGTTGAAACTGCCAGTGATAACTATGTCCCCGTCTATCACCATGACCTTGTTATGAGCTATGGCATGCCTGGCATCGATATAGGTCGGGATGCTTGCGTGGGCCAGGAAGTCGGCCGAGCTGTATCTCTCCGTCCTCTGCGACTTGTCGAGTATCACCTCTACCTTGACGCCACGCTTGTGCGCCTCGACAAGTGCCTTCGCTATGGGGGCGCCGGTGAAAGAGTATGCTTGGACGAGAACCTCCCGCCTGGCGTCGTTCAGCGCGTCGACGATGGCTGCCGTGCAACCGCCGCGGGGCGAGAAGCGGACAGCATCTACTTCTACGGGGAAGGGTTTCGCCATGGCGCCAGATACCGACACCAGCATAAGGAACAACGACAATATGATGGCCGTTCTTTTCATTCTCATGTAACTCCCCGGAAATTAGGATACAGCATTTGGACCTCCCCGGACAAATGTTTTACAGAGAATTGATATAGATATTGCCCCGCGAGTGATTGATGCGGGAGGTGGATGAAAATTAAAGACGTACCCCGGGAATCTGACAGAGATTCCAAGTAACTTCGGACAAGGGCTCCAAGAGTATCTTTGGAAAGTTTTAACAAACTTATCCGCAAAAAGAAGACGTCATGCTGGCACTGTCACTCTTTTCTCAGGAATCCATAGAGCTGGGAATGTGCGTAATTCTGTGGAGTATAAGCGGCAAGTGTCATAATTGAGGAAACAAAACCCGCTTCCGTTTGCTTCCTTAATCGATGACATATGTGGTAGGACTAAGTTCAATGTGGAAGAAATTATCCCGAATGACCAAGCGCTGGGGCAGATGTCAGCGATACAACGGCCCGTCTGAGTCGCAACGCATGGTGTTATAATAATTTTTTTGCTATTTTTCCGCCTAAATTATAAAATTCTCAATGCTGGGAATCGATCTATTTGCTGGCGCTGGCGGACTTTCTCTTGGTGCGGAGCTAGCTGGTATTAGAGTGAAATTCGCCGTTGAGGCGGATCCTCATGCTGCTACGACACATAGTCACAATTTTCCGGAAACAAAGATGATCGCTTCCGATATCAGAAAAGTTAGGGATATTAGACTCGGTAAGCACAGAGATCAATTAATTATCTTTGGAGGCCCTCCATGTCAAGGCTTTTCAACTTCAAACCAGCGGACGAGAACCGCAGAGAATCCCACCAACTGGCTTTTTAAGGAATTCTTGCGAATAGTTAAATCGTATCTTCCTGACTGGGTCCTATTTGAGAATGTTAGGGGTATTCTTGAAACGGCTAATGGTCTTTTCTTGGAGTCTTTCTTGAATAGCCTTGAGAAGATCGGTTATACTGTTGCGCACAAAGTGCTAAGTGCTGCTGACTTCGGGGTTCCTCAGCGGCGGGCAAGGCTTTTTGTGGTGGGATCACTGCACGGCGTGAACTTTTGGTTGCCGCAATCTGCTGTGAGCAACCATACAACTGTTGAGGATGCTTTAGGGGATCTTCCCGCTCTTAGCAACGGCGCTTGCTTTGACTGGCTACCATACAAGACACTGGCAAAGTCCGACTATGCAAAACTAATGCGAAGTGGTTTAAGAAAGTCAGCCAACCATCTTGTCACGAATAATGCTCCACATATAATTGAGCGATTTAGATATGTGCCGCAAGGCGGGAATTGGGAAAACATACCAGCGCGACTTATGAAGAATTATGCTGACAGGACACGATGTCACACTGGCATTTATCATCGCCTTACCGCTTCTGAACCTTCAATTGTGATTGGCAATTATAGAAAAAACATGCTTATACATCCGTGTGAGGATCGCGGTCTTTCAGTGAGGGAAGCTGCTCGTCTGCAATCGTTTCCAGACTGGTTTGAGTTTAGGGGGTCCATCGGATTTCAACAGCAGCAGGTAGGGAATGCTGTACCTCCGCTGTTGGCGTCGGCTGTTTTCGGCGCCATAGTGAGTGCTGCTGGAGAGGGTTCTCGCGAATCAGAATACAGAAGTTGTAAAGGACACTGCCATTGAAACTTAAGGGAACATTAGTCGAATGGCTTGAGCAGAAAGCTAGGCAAGGTTCATCCCAATTTCCAGGCGCTGGCAAAACAGACTATTTCCGACGGTTCAAGAACATCGAAGAATATTTGAATAATGAGGTGCATAAGCACGTAAATGCGGCGGCACTGTTGACTGACAGTGGCTACCTTACGGATCATGGACCTGATCATGTTGCCAAGGTTATTAAACGAGCGTCTGAGCTCGTATGTAGCGATACTTGCAACTTAACAGCATATGAGGTATACCTTCTCCTCGCAGCAATTCATTTCCACGACGTGGGTAATATATTTGGCAGAGACGAGCACGTAATTAAGGTTGCCGATGTCATGAAAGAAATGGATAAGCTGGCGGGCACGGATGCTCCTGAAAAAAGATGGATCAGAGAGATTGCTGAAGCGCACGGAGGGAAGGATGCAAAAGGCGACAAAGACAAGATAGGCAAATTGCCGCCTTCAGACCCAGTACTAAGCAAGAAAGTAAGGATACAATTATTGGCAGCTATCTTGAGGTTTGCCGACGAACTGTCTGATGATGCGGAACGCGCTGCTCGGTTCTTGTTAGACGCAGGGAAAATACCCAAGGAGAGCGAGATTTACCACAAATATGCGCAATGCCTGCATTCGGTAGTTATTGATACTAAGGGGAGAGAGATCAGCTTCCATTTTGGAGTTGAAATTGCTGACGTTATGCGCAAATATGGTAAAGGTGGAGGGAAAGGACTGAAAACTGACGTTTACCTCGTAGATGAGATAATGGAACGTAGCCTTAAAACCCATATCGAACGCGTCTATTGCACCCGGTTTATGCAGAAGGAAATTTTCTTGGATTCTGTAAAAGTCAAAATTGAAATCTTTACGAATAGGCACTTTGAAGAAAAGGTTGATACGATAGGCTATGAACTCAAGGAACAGGGATATCCGACATATAGCAAAGAAGGTATTTATACATTGTGCCCTGAGCTTAGGAATATCATCGATAACAAGCCATTAAATGGGGCAAATCTCGCAGGCTATTTAGAGGCTGGTGGGGGAAGAAACAGCTGATGGAAGCCGATTTTCTGAACCCGTTTGCTGTGCAGACACCGGAGGACATTGAGGCTGCCGATGTAGTTTCACTTTTTGTAGAAGAATTCACTGATTTTCATAAAATCCCAAAAATCGGTCACACCTTTCTTAATGGCTCCAGAGGATCGGGGAAGAGCATGATCTTCAGATATCTGGAGCCGGATTGCCAATGTATAGCCCTGAAAAAAGCCGTGAATAAACTGCCATTTCTGGGAATATATGTCCCAATAAAAAATACCGACCTTAAGTTGACGGAATTGGCACGTTTGGAAAATATGAACGCCAACCTAATCTTAAATGAGCACTTCATGACAGCATACATCGCAATTAAAGTGCTTTCCGCCCTCAAAAAAGCCCCTGTAGTTGATGATAGCGACAGGTCTTTTGCGGCAGCTCTAAAGGACTTTTGTGCTAGAACCTTCCTGAAGTTACTCAGGCGAGCAGGCTGGCATGAACCGCCGCCGGATGTGCCTGAATCCAGTGGATTTTATGATTGTTTGGATATTATGATTGACTTGCTAGAGCGCATATATTATGAGGTTATTGCGTACTTGCGGCAGGTTGCCTTCGCCGATTCTCCAATTTCATACTCCGGGCCACTTTTCGGATATCTTGATTTTCTGAGTCCAGTTATCAATGGTCTTAAGAAGCTTCCTTTCATGCCCAAAGGGCCTATATTTTTGATGATCGATGATGCGGACAATCTAAACTTGACGCAGACTATGATACTCAATTCTTGGGTTTCCTATCGGACCAGCGCGGAAATCAGCCTGAAGATATCGACACAAATGAATTACAAGACATTTCGCACCTTTAGCAACCACCGCATCGATACCCCGCATGATTATTCCGAAGTGAATTTCGCTGACATATACACTTCTCAAAAGAACAGATATAGGGAGCGGGTTTGGGAAATTATTAAGAAAAGACTGGCCGTGCATAAAATCGATGTTTCTCCGGAGGATTTTTTTCCGCGGGACAAAGAGCAAGAGGAAAAAATACAGCAAATTGCCAATGACTTGCGTGCCAAATGGGAAACTGAAGGCCGTGGAAATCGGCCGAGTGATGATGTTTTAAGGTATGCTCGCCCAACGTTTATGGCCAGCTTGGCCGGAGCGAGCAAATCAGCTGCCAGCTATAGTTATGCCGGGTTTGAACAGCTGACTCACATCTCATCAGGGGTTGTAAGATTTTTTCTTGAACCTGCGTCTCTCATGTTCGGCGCTCAGCGCTCCAGGAATAAAAGAAAACCAGTAACATTCATTAGTCCGTCAATCCAAAATAGCATTATTACCGAGCAGGCTGAGCATTTCTTGGTCAGCGAATTTGATAAAATAATAAAAGATGAAGTCTGTCAAGGGGTGGAACCGAATCTCTTGAAGAAACTGAGAAATATTATTCATGCGCTTGGAGGAGTGTTTCGGTATATCCTTCTTTCTGATGCTTCTGAACGGAGAGTTTTCTCTATAGCGTTTTCTGATGGGCCCGACGACGAGGTTAGGCAAGTGCTTGACTTAGGATATAGGTATGGCTATTTTCACAGAGCAACAATTGGCAATAAAGAGGGGACTGGCAGAACCCTGCTTTATATTCTCAGCAGGAGGTTGGCACCATTCTTCAAGCTTGATCCTACGAGTTTCGCCGGATACAAATTTGTGACGAACGCCGTAATTAGAGAGGCGATGGCAAACCCGAAATCTTTCTTGAATAAAATGGAGAGCAGACGAATTGAGGAGTACTTGAATGATCCGCAACGAAATTTGTTTGAGGATGTCTGATGAGACCCTCTAAACCTGAGAAAATTCCTGTTAAGAATTTGGTTACGCGTGTTCGGCGACCGATTGATGTTTTTATATGCTCTGCTAGTTTTGAGATACGCTCCAGAACAGTGGCTGACCAGATACCTCTCGATTTTGTGAAGAGTGTCCTCATTTGCGAAAATGAAGACTTGAGGCCGGTAGTCGAACCCAGCAGCACTTACTTGCATAGCAGGTTTGGAGCGAAGGCTATCTCCGTCCAGCTCAATACAAAGAATCCACTATTGGGTGCTGACAATATGCTGAGGGCAATCAGCTCGGTAGAAGGCGCACAGCTAAACAATTTTCTTATAGATATTACCGCCTTCACTCATGAATCTCTTCTTATCCTTCTGAAATTGCTTCAGCAGTTTCTGCATAAAGGCAATAAGGTGCAATGTGTTTATACGGGAGCATCCGATTATGCTGTTGGTATGGAGCAGGAAGATAAATGGTTAAGCAAGGGGATAGGAGAGATTAGATCCGTCTTAGGTTATCCTGGAATGTTACGTCCGTCACGCAAAGTGCATTTGATAGTACTTGTTGGTTTTGAGGGTGAAAGAGCAGCCAAGTTGATTGAAGCCTATGAGCCTACGATCGTATCCCTTGGATTTGGTTCAGCTACTGAGTCAATCAGCGGTAGCTTGCACAAAGTCAATATGGCTTTTCATAAGAAACTGGCTGCCCTGTATCGCAATGTTTTGGACTTCAGCTTTTCCTGCATCGATCCCTTGGAGACCAAGAAAGCAATTGAAGCACAAATGGCGAAAGTGCTTGATCACAATACGGTAATAGCTGCCATGAACACGAAGATATCTACAATAGGAGCTGCTTTGGCCGCATTTTCGGATGAGACGATTCAGTTATGTTATGCTCACGCAAATCAATATAACTGGGAAAGGTATTCAGCTCCCAGCGAAGAATGTTACTTGTTTGACTTGCGAGAAATAGGAGAAAAAGTTAATTAACCGTCGCAATATGGCCCCAAACAGCTCTCAGCTCTGCTTGCCCATAAGCTCTTTTGATCCTTTATTCTTCTCGCAGACTTATGAGTCAAAAGGTCATGCCTCAGAATCTAATTGCGGTCCAACCTGCATGCTTGAGAAAGCTTCTAATTGATCTATCTCGCCTCTTATTATTCTCATTCTTTGCGGCCCAAAAGTGCGGGGGGATGGAGGGCAACGGGCAGTGCTGGATGCATCAGGGGCATATCTCCCATAGACAACCATGATTCGATCCGTGTTTCCATTACGCCTTCAATGAACCATCTTCCCCTCACGGGATTGTGCCAACAGCCTCTGATACCGCCCGGACTTGTCCTCATCAGAGGCCCTTTTCAACGTTCCCGTCACTTCGTTGAATTCAGCGTCCCGCTTGACGATAGTGAGGCTTGCCACTCCAGCATTGAAATGCTTAGCAAGCCAGCGGCATCGATAGGAGCCCATCCATGAGCAGATTTCCAGAAGTTCATCATCTTAGTCGTCAGGGTTTCGAACGTTTACATAACTCGGTATGTGAAAGTTCATATGTATCCGGATATGGTATACTCACTAGTCTACTTCTCTTTCGCCGTGACGAACCCGAAGGGGTCGTCCAGCTCTTCGATGAACTCCTTCACCATGGCGGCGACGGTCGAAGCGCTTTCCATGTCCTTGGTGTAGACCGAATAATAAGCATCCTGTCGGATATAGTCGTCCAGTGCGTCGTCCATCAACTCTTCAAAACCGTCGGCGGAGCCGTCGGAGTCGTCGAGGATCTCCCGCAGGACGGCCTTGGCTATGCCTTCGATATTCCAGCCCTTGTATTCAACCGGCGTCTTCCCCATTGATAAGAGATTATAGGCCATAGTCGGGGTCGGAGACAAGAAAAAGCTCGCTCGGGACATTAAAGATGCGGCGATCCAAGGGGAAGCGAAAATCGCCGATATCTATCGATATTCCTCGCGGCGCATGAGCGCTTCAACAATCAGCATCAGTCTGGCAATGACTTCTTCTTCAATTGAAAACGATACGGTGAAGGCCCGGTGCGGTCAAGATGGCGGATTTTTTGAAAAACGGGAGGGCCGGCTGGGGATCGGGGATATGCCGAGCCTCCCTGGACGGCGGGTTCATATGGGGATATGAGGGGTCCCGCCGTCGTCCGTTATGGTAGCACAATCATCCCATCTCCTCTCGGAGTTGTCCCAGATCTTCGTCACAACCCCCATCTATGCTGTAGCACTTGTTCGAGTTAGGGATTGAAGACGACAAGGCATAGAGCGATATGTTGCCGTAAACGGCAGCTTATCTCTGTGGGTTCTCTCCTTGGAGGGTCAGGTGCCAAACAGATTTCGGCTTCGGGACCTGGAATAAAATCAGGGATAACGATAAAGGTGGCTTCGAGATTCTTGCGATAAAATAATGGAGCAACTGGGTGCCCTACCAGTGGCCTATTATTAGACCGTCTGAGCTGTACTAACTTATTGAAAATACATAATAATAGATGGCGTCCCCAGCTGGATTCGAACCCGCTTTGTACGATTCTCCAGCTATTTTTGCCTTCGTTGGTCTGTTACGATGAAATACCGCTTGTACTCCTCACAGTCTCCAGCATCCTGACAATATCAAGTACTGAATCAAGTACTGAGAAAATCGAATTGGTCATCTACAATTCGTTCTTGCAGGGTCGGATATTTGCAAAACACAGTAAAGAAAGGAGGTAAATGACAGCAGATATAAAATGGCACTGTATGTTCAACACAAGGAAATTGAAACTCCCCTCAACTGGTTTTTGGTCAAATTTTTTTAAGCAGGAGCTCAAAAACCTTTGAGTTTGCGTGATATTTCAGAAAATCTGCTGCCCATTAGTTACAAAAAGGAAAGTCGGGCCAACGGCATGCTTCGCCGCCGCCGGCCCGACTCGAATCCACCCCATTATTGAAAGTTGCGCTTCTTCTGCCGCACCGGCACGGGATCGCGGGGGTTGTTTGTATTGCTGTAAGGCTGCAGTGTCACCGCCGATTAACTCTGGACCCATCCGCCGTCTTTGACCCTAAGGATCTGCCTTTCTCGGTTTTAACACCATCTCTTTGCGCCGCCCTTCGCCCACACAACGCTTAGCTTTCAACGTCCTTATGACTCTGACGCACTCGGCAGCGTTTCCTCTGTAGTCCTTGCCTGCAGGTTGATAGCAGAGGAACCGGCCCTTCGAAAATATGGCGAGGAATCCGTCCTTCCGTCGCACTTCGATGCCTCCCTGCCGCAGTATAACTTCTGCTTTTCCGCTTCGGAACACGGATTCCACCAGAATTCTGGCCTGCAGTTCCGCGAAGGCGTTTCCTTCTGTCTGTGTTCCGACATAGGAGAGAAACTCGATCGTCTCGTATACGCCTCTGCCCAGCATGGCGTTGAACACCATCTTC
>JBJKPE010000169.1:0-14603 GCA_046706685.1 Thermodesulfovibrionales bacterium
CTATGCACTTTTCGTCGTCTACAACGTACTCGTAGGAGCCGTCCTTATTCTCGACCCTGCTTATCGCGCCCCAGTAACACGTGGCCTCGCACATGTGGCAGTCCCGGCAGGTCGCACAGGACATGCAGATGCTCGCCTCCTGCTTAGGCTCGAACGCCTCGCGGTGGCATACCTCATAGTATTCGGTCTTGATGTTCTCGTAAGGGACGACCTGTTTTACCTCAGGCATATAATCGTAATGCATCAGCTCCGAGTGGATCACGTCGGCCGCAATCCTGCCCTGGCCTATCGCATGGGTCACCAGGCCCGGCTTCGTCGCGTCCCCTATGGCGAACACCTTCGGGTCGGATGTCCTGCCGAGTTCGTCGACGGTGATCCATCCCCTTTCGGCATGGATACCGGGAAGAAGGAAATCGAGGATAGGCACTTCGCCGACGGACATGATCACCATATCGGCATCAAGGGACGTACCGTCCTTAAAGAATATCTTCTTAGCCTTCTTGTCGTATTTCTTCGCCACCTTCGGCCAGACTATCTCGGTCCCCTTCTCCTTCGCAATCTCCATCTCCTTGCCGAAGGCGGCAGGCTTCTGGATGTCGACCGCGGTCACGGAAGCGGCCCCGCAGTTGAAGGCCTGAGACGCCACGTCCATCCCGACATTTCCAGCCCCTATGACCACCACTTTCCTGCCCTTCAGAACCACGTCTTTCCCAAAATTTATTCCCTTCAGGAAGTCTATAGCGGACATGACGTCGTCGGAACCGGGGAATTCTATCTTCCGCGGCTTGTGGGCGCCGCAAGCGACCACAACGACATCGTGCGTCTTGTAGATTTTTTCAAAGGCCTTCTGGTTGATGCTCTTGCCAAGATGCGAGGTCACTCCTATCTCCTCGAAACGGGCCAGTTCCTTCAGCAGGATCTTGTGAGGAAGACGTTCTCTGGGTATGCAGAGTTCGATCTTGCCGCCGAGTTTGCGGGCAGCCTCGTACAAGTCGACACTGTGACCTTTCAGGCCAAGCTGCCACGCCGCGGAAAGGCCGGCCGGTCCGCCGCCTATCACCGCTATCTTATGGCCTGTCTTTTTCGCGGGCTTCGGGGCCGGCAGTTTCAGCGCCAGGCTGCCGAGTTCCTTTATATTGAGAGGCTGATCGAGTAGCCCCCTGGTGCAGCTCTGCATGCATAGATTGGGACATACCTGGCCGCAGACGGTGGCGGGAAGCGGACTGTACCTCAGAACCAGATCCATCGCCTCTTTCATCTTCCCCTGCCTAATGAGCGTCGCTCTCTTATGGGAAGGTATATGTGTCGGGCAATTATACGCACAGGGAGGCAGATATTTCTCGTTGTTCCAGACAGGCCTGTTGCGTCTCTCGGCGCCTGTAGTGACATACGGCAGAATGGTCAGGTCATGAGTAATGTAAGGGGCAAAAATCCCGCCTTCGCCGACTCCTTTCTCCCAGACATTTTTTCTGAAATCGGACGCAGACACGTTGTTCTTCAGCCGCGCTTTCTTTTCGGCCGGTGTATAGGCAATCAGTTTCTTCCAGTCCCCCGACGAATGCGTGAGCTCCCTATAATAGGACTCCCTGTCTATAGACTTCAGATAGTCCTTCATACCGACCGTGAGCCACTCCCAGTCCTGCGGCGTGAGGTCCAGAAGTTTTACATCTCGTTCGCTGTACCCGCCGATCCTGCCTCGGAAATATACAATACCTCCGACCATTCCCACGCAGGGCCTGTAGCCCAGGACACTATCGGGATCACGAGGGTCCACTCCACAGACGACAGCGACGCCCCCTGCCTTGAACTCCGCAAAGGAGTCGCCTACGCTTCTGAAATACCACGACTGCGGAGGTTCGAACCGCGGGTTCCTCTTGGTCATGGTATCGCACCTGGCTCCCCCGCTTCCCTGGACGTAGAGGACACCCTGGGCCGCCGCGTTGTGAGCACCGTTTGTCACGTCTCCCAGCACCGTTATCTTCGCACCGCAGTTGAGCCACCCCGCGTCGTCGGAGGTGCTTCCCCTGACGACAATCTCCGTCCCTTCCATGCCCATGCTTCCGACGCGCTGACCCGCAGGCCCTTCAACGGTTATCTTTACGGTCTCGCCCCTCGGCCAGATGCGTCCGCCGATGCCATGCTGACCCTCTGCGATCACCAGCAGCTCGCGGGCGCCTTCCTGGACGGTCTGCTGGATCTGTTCTTCGAGTATCCGCGAGGGAACGCGGTTCCCGTCTATATTACCCTTTATTACAGATTTTGCCATTTACAGAAACCTCTCAACACTTCTTCTTTTTCCTCAACATGCATAATCTATCTGCAGCCTTTCCGCCATCGCCTTGTCTCCGATGCTGAGACCGTCGGACATGCCTATCGGAAGTTCGGTGCTCCTGCCCATGGGGGCGAAGATCTTCTTGAGTTCAGTGTCGGCCGTCTTGAAGACATCAACCACTCTCTCCGCGACTTTATCCGGATCAAGTCTCCGGTAGAGCCTGGGGTCCTGGGTGGTGATGCCCCTCGGGCATCTGCCTGTGTTGCAGAGATTACACCTGTTATATTCATCTCCGAAACACTCCGCAGCAGTCTGCATAATATATTTGCCTATGGAGACAGCCGACGCCCCGAGCATGATGAGCGCAGCCGCATTCGCCGCCAGGTTGCCCTTCTTCCCGACGCCGCCCGCAGCTATGAGGGGAAGTTCATTCTGTTTCCCCTGCTTCACAAGGTCGAGATAACAGTCCCTGATGTTGGAGGCTATGGGATGGCCCATCTTGTCCATGGATACGTTATACGCGGCTCCGGTGCCGCCGTCCTCGCCGTCGATGCTGAGCGCAGCAGCATAGGGGTTTCGCGCCAGGTTATTCAGGACCGCACGCGCGGTTTTCGTTCCTGAAATCTTCGGATACACGGGGACACGGAAGCCCCACGCCATCGACATCGACTGGATCATCTTGGCCACCGCCTCCTCGATCGAGTATTTGGTCTGATGGGTCGGAGGAGAAGCGAGGTCGACCATCATCGGGACACCCCTGATCTCAGCGATCAGCTTCAGGACTTTATATGCCATCAGGAGACCTCCGTCCCCGGGCTTTGCACCCTGGCCGTACTTGATCTCGATCGCGCAGGGATCTTCCACCATGTCGGGAAGGGATCGGATGATCTCGTCCCATCCGAAATATCCGGATGCGATCTGGAGAATGAAATATTTAAGGAACTTCGACTTCAGAAGCCTCGGCGGCATCCCGCCTTCCCCGGAACACATCACTACCGGCAGTCCCTCCACCTCGTTGAGGTACGCCACGCCCATGGCCAGTCCCTCCCACATCGACGGCGAAAGGGCGCCCACAGACATGCTGCCTATCATAATCGGATAGATCTCGCGCACAGGCGGGACGAATATGCCGTCCCTGTCCACCACGAGCTTTCCGCCGACATCCTTCACAGGCAGTTGCTCAGGAGGCAGGTTCCTCCCCAGCAGCGTCCGTATCCTGAATTCATGACGCCCTGCATCAAGTGCCGGGTCGGTAAGCATCGATATCCTCGTAAACTTCAGTCTGTCGAGGGTAGAAATCGACGGGTCGTTCCGCCTGCCGCCCCTCTTGTAGGCATCTCCGCCTTTGTTCTTGAAGTGAAGGAACTTGTTCAGGGGATTCAATTCAGGTTCTATCGCCTCGTTCGGACAGACGAGTGTGCATGTCCCGCATCCCGTGCAGTAACGGTTGATGTCCGTCACCTGTTCCACGACATAGGTGATCTTTCTCGTGGCGGCCGGCGTCGGAACAGGTCCTTCCGATGTCACCGTCCTGAGGATCTTTATCGAAGGCTCGATAGCCTTGACGGGGCAGACGGCGGTGCACTTGCCGCACCTCTTGCACCGGTCGTCCCTCCACCGGATTATATAAGGGAATTCTCTCAGGGAAAGTTGGTGGTTGTGGTCTAGTCGTGAAGCTGGTTCCATACAGTTACCTCCTCAGCCCCCGGTGAAACGACCACCATGTCGTACTTCATCGGAAATATGTCCTTCGATCTGTCCCGCACGGGGACCGCCCTGTCCACGCCGCATTCCTCCGACATAAGCGCATATTTGCCCTTCACGCCCCCTACCATGCCGGGGCGCAGCTTCTTGGAGTCCTGGACCATGAAGCAGGTTCCATCCGGCGTAAAGCCTATTACGCAGTTAGGCCCGTCGATACATAACATGCGCAAGGATTTTTTGAGAAGGTCAAGCACCTGCCCATCCTCTCTCCTCTCAATCTCGGAGGACTTCAGGGGGGTGATAACGTGTTTGTAGTATGAAAGCGGATAGCCCAGCTGTCTGACCAGAAAATGGAGAATGTGGGTAAATACCTCGCTGTCGCTGTTGTAACCCACATAACCAGGGAAGCCCCTGCTCATAAGATACTCCCTTATTGGAACAAAAGCAGTATTCTCGCCGTTCGTCATGGTCGAGAAACCCTGAATGAAGAACGGATGACAGGCATAGAGGTTTATCGCGTAATTGGTGTTCTGTCTTCCCTGGGCCATCACGATCTTAGCCTTTAGAGACGAATTTTCGAGCCCGAAGAATTCGCTCAGCTGAAGGGGGTCGCCCACTTCCTTGATCGCCAGCACGTCAGGGTAAAACGAGAATACGATAATCGACTCGTCGGCCTGGCCCATCCTTCTCAGTTCAAGCCGCGTTCGCATAAGGAGATCCTCTTTTTCACGGACGGTCCTTTCCGCGTAGGAAACGGGATAACTGTACGCCCGCGCAAAATAGTGATCCCTTCTCAGCACGCCGGGCACTTCCTTTATCGACGGCGTCCAGGAGTACTTGACCGCGAACCCTTTCTTCTCCATGAATTCATCGACAACTTTCATGCCCGCGTCGGAACAGATACCCGACAGGACAGGGAACTCCTTCAGCCCTTCAAATTCACCGCCCAGGTTTTTCATCATGATGCCGAGCCCGGACCCGTCGTGACCTTCCTTCATGGTCTCAAGCGCAAGAATAGGCTCCATGGGGGAGACATATTCAGAAGATGTTATAGCAGCCAACCGGCACATTGCAGCCTCACTCTATAATATTTTTTAATGCCAAAAAAACGCCTACTAACCACGTGGTTACATTAGGCGTTGAATACGTCAAAAAGACTGTAATCAAGGTCGTTTGTTATAATAAAACTTATCCCGATTTGTTGTCAATTTCAAAAATCGAAAACCGCCCGCCTGCTTGCTTTTTGGGGCTTTTTTGCCTTATCCTAAAAATATCACTTGATGGAGGTGGATCGTGTTAAAGATTTCAGATGCGGCTGCAGAAAAGGCTTTGCAGCTACTTAAGACCGAGGGAAAAGAAGGATGGGGGCTCAGAGTGTTCATACACGGGGCCGGTTGCTGCGGACCGAGCTACGGCCTTGACATAGATCAGAAGGCTGCTGAAGGCGACGAGACCGTTGAGAAAAACGGGTTGAAGGTCTTCATGGACAAAGAGGCGGCAAAGAGCCTGACCGGCAAAGAGATTGACTACGTCAAATCAGAACAGGGCGAAGGGTTCGTCATAAACGGTAACGAGCCGCCGCCGTCATGCGGCTCCGGCTGCAGTTCCTGCGGATAGATGTTCCCCGTCGTAAGACCAAGGAGACTGAGGAAGAACGAGACCGTCAGGAGGATGGTGAGGGAGACCTCGCTGTCCCCTGACGATTTCATCTATCCACTTTTTGCAACCTACGGGAAGAGTGTCCGGAAAGAGATAACCTCGATGCCCGGGTGCTATCAGGAGTCCGTGGACAACATTGTAAAACATGCCAAAGAGGTTTACTCCCTCGGCATTCCCGCGGTAATACTTTTCGGCATTCCGGAGGATAAAGACGAAACGGGCTCCGGGGCTTGCGATCCCCACGGCGTAGTCCAGAAGGCGATCAGGGCGATCAAGGGAAAGGTTCCGGATTTGTATGTGATTACCGACGTCTGCATGTGCGAATATACCAGCCACGGCCACTGCGGGATAATAGAGAAAGGGGACGTAAAGAACGATCCCACCCTCGAACTGCTCGCCAGGGAGGCGGTCTCTCACGCCAGGGCGGGTGCCGACATGGTAGCGCCATCAGACATGATGGACGGAAGGGTGCAGGCGATCAGGACAGCCCTCGATGGAGAGGGCTATGAAGAACTGCCCATCATGAGTTACGCTGCAAAGTATGCTTCGGCCTTCTACGGGCCCTTCCGGGAGGCGGCCGAATCGACCCCCCAGTTCGGGGACCGGCGTTCCTACCAGATGGACCCGGCGAACCGCCGGGAAGCGCTGAAGGAAGTTGCCCTCGACATACAGGAAGGTGCGGACATCGTAATGGTGAAGCCGGCGATGACCTACCTGGACGTGATCTCCGACGTAAGAGAAAGCTTTGATCTCCCTGTTGCCGCTTACAATGTAAGCGGTGAATATTCCGTCATAAAGGCGGCGGCAAAAATGGGATGGATCGATGGAGAGCGCGCAATGATCGAGGTCCTGACCTCTATAAAACGCGCAGGCGCCGACCTTATAATCACTTACTTCGCAAAGGATGCCGCCCGGGTATTAAACAGGTAGCCAGTATCGCACCAGGGCCTCGTTGTGTTCATCTTTTTAGACTATTCAGAAATATACTACAGCGCCATCGGTAAGTCATCCATACCGGACAAGCGTCTGGGAAAATTCGTCCAGATCAGGAACGACGCCACTGAATACCTTGTTCTCTCTCCTAAAGGGCTGTCGGTTTATCATGCCAACATTGTCGAGCGTTTTTTCACGCAACGCAAGATCGAGGGGAAATACAACAGCAAGGGTGACTATTACGAGATATGTGAAGGCGAATGGGAGATAACAGGCGGCGGGATATGGGCGATTAGCGAAACCGACAGGCTTCTGCGTCTTTCAGGCAGTTCCCAGGCATACGGCCAATATGACCGGAGAGGATTGCGAGAAAGAATCGAAACGGCCGAAAAGGTATCCGGCTACCGCATTGTGATAGATTAAAGCACGCACCTGCCCCTGCACGATAGTTCATGTGAGATCGGCTGTTTTCATTGCCTTCCTTTGCGGTAAAATATGGGATAACCCTTATTAATATCATCGAGGTGAACCAATGAAAAGCGTTAAAGGAACGAAGACGGAAAGTAACCTTCTTACCGCATTTGCCGGTGAGTCTCAGGCAAGGAACCGATATACCTACTTTGCCTCGCGGGCGAAAAAGGATGGCTACGAGCAGATCGCCGGCTTCTTCCTGGAAACAGCCGACAATGAAAAAGAACACGCAAAACGACTATTCAAGTTTCTTGAAGGAGGCGAGGTTCAGGTGACAGCCGCCTTCCCGGCCGGGGTGATAGGTGACACAGGCGCGAACCTCAGGGCGGCGGCGGCCGGCGAAAAGTACGAGCACTCGACCATGTACCCTGAGTTCGCACTGGCTGCAGATGAAGAAGGCTTCCCGCTTATAGCCGCGGTCTTCAGGGCTATCGCCGTTGCCGAGAAGCAGCACGAGAAACGCTATCTGGGACTGTTGGCAAACATAGAGAACGCCTCTGTCTTCAGGCGCAAAGAGCCGACGAAATGGAGATGCCGCAATTGCGGGTACATCCATGAGGGTGCGGACACGCCGTCAAAATGCCCTGCCTGCGACCATCCCCAGGCTCATTTCGAACTCCTGGGTGAGAACTGGTAAGGCAACCCGCGCGCGGAGACCATTGCAGTTCTTATGCCCTGCGATTTACGATTGACTTTTTCCGTGAAGCCGATATGATTTATCTATTAAAGGAGGTAACAAAATGAAAAAGTTTCTTTGCGGGCTGATCCTTTTGGCATCTGCAATACTCATTCCGGCTCCAACGATGGCTGGAGTGAATATAAATATTGGAATTTCTCTGCCGCCACCCATCGGCTTTCAGTCACCCCCGGCGGTGGTAGTGCTGCCCGATACGAGCGACGTTTACGTTGTTCCCGATATAGATGCAGAGCTGTTTTTCTGGAACGGCTGGTGGTGGCGCCTATGGGAAGGCCGCTGGTATCGTTCGCATTATTATAGCCGTGGCTGGGCTTATTACAACAGCGTCCCAAGTTTTTATTTTGACGTAGACCCGGAATGGAGGAGCTACTACCGGGACCACGCCTGGCGCGGACACAGGTGGGACTATGAACGGATTCCCGACCGTCAACTTCGAAGGAACTGGAGAACCTGGCATAACAGCCGGCATTGGGAAAAACAGAGGACCTGGGGCGTCCAGAACTATCAACCCCGCTCTCAGCGACAGATACAGGAACAGAGAAATCAAAGGCAGGAGCAATATCAAAGGAGGCCCGAGGTTCAGCGATATCAGCAGCAGCCGAGGGAACAGCAAAGGAGGCCCGAGGTTCAGCGAAACCAGCAGCAGATAAGGGAGCAGCAAAGGCAGCCCAGGGTCAGACAGGCTCCCGGACAACAGCCTCAGGGACAGCATTTTCAACCGCGGGAACAACAAAGGCGGGAACAACAACACCAAAAGTCTCAAAAGAAATCGGAGCAGGAAGATAGAGAGCATGGGAGGTAGGAAGGCGGGGAGTTTAAAAGCGCCGCTATCGAGGTAGAAGGAGAAAGCGCCCGCAACAATAAGATTACTTGTCGACGACGAGGAAGGCGCATTTCAGGTACTCGGTCTCAGGCATCGAGAGAAGCACCGGGTGGTCCGGTCCCTGCGAGCGGAGGGCGAGCATTCGGAGGCTCCTTTCCGCTTCCTTTCCGGCAGTCCGCAGCATTTCGATAAACATCTCCCTGCCGAGATGATAGGAACAGGAAGAGGTGGCCAGCAGACCACCCGGCCGGAGAAGTCTCATGCAGAGCTCGTTCAGCCGCCGGTATGCCTTCACCGCCTCCTTTACCCTGGCGGAACTCTTCACAAAGGCGGGGGGGTCGAGAACGATGAAATCGTACCGGCCTTCTCCTTCGGCAATTGCATTCTTAAGGAAGGAAAAGACGTCTTCTTTCACAAAAGACGCCCTGTCCCTCAGGCCGTTCAATTCCGCGTTCCTTTCCGCCTGCCTGACCGCCCTCTCCGATTCGTCAACGCCAGTGACTTCGGCCCCGGCAGCCGCCAGTTTCAGGGACCATCCCCCGGTATAACAGAACAGGTCAAGCCCCCTTCCCTCTTTTATCAGAGCCGCAAAGAAGGTTCTGTTTTCCCTCTGGTCAAGGAAAAATCCCGTTTTCTGTCCCTCGTAAGGATCAACTTCGAACAATACGCCGTTCTCGCCGATAACAGGCAGCGGTAATGGAAGTCCTTTGGCAATCTCCTTATAAAGCGGCAGACCTTCCAGGAGGCGCGACCGGCTGTCGTTCCTGACTATTATTACCTCCGGGCCTAGAATTTCGTCGAATATCGATATGACCTGATCTTTCAGCATTTCCATTCCGGCAGTCAGAAACTGAAGGACCAGGCAGTTGCCGTATCTGTCGGCAACGAGACCGGGGAGGTAGTCGCCCTCACTGAAAACAAGTCTGCCGGCGTCGGCAGTGACGGCCAGCATCTTTCTCATGTCGAGCGCCTCAGAGATGCGCTCCATCAGAAAATCCCTGTCGACGGGTCTCTTTTCCCGCGTCAACAACCTTACGGCAATAAGACTTTTAGGGTTGATATAGCCGGTACCAAGAAAATTGTCCTTCATATCGTATACGCCGACAAGCGAACCCCCGTCGTATCCAGCCGGACTTTCGAGCAGTTCATTCGAAAATATCCAGAGATGACCTGCAAGAAGCCTCTTCGTCCTCTTCACGTGGATTTTCTGCAGTTGGTCCATTCTATGCATTACCCCTCATGACCACATCATGGCCTCGAAATTTTCTGTCGGTACAATCACGCCGAGATGACCCCGCCACGGGCATCGCTCAATCTCCTCACCGCCCCTGTTCACAGTCACAAAAAGATGAATTTCGTCCTTTTCAGAAGCCCCCAGAGAGCGGAAGGGAATACCTATTTCGAAGATGTCGCCGACGGCCGCGTCTTCGATCTCCCCGGCGGCCTTCCAGTCACCCTCCACCTTTTCGTACAGCACAGCTTTTATCGCCCCCTTCCCACCCCTGACGGGACAGGTTATCCTCCGCTCGGCCGGCTGAGAGGTGACTATCACGAATTCCGTATCCTCTCCGAACTCGCCGAAAGGGACCCTCGGGTCCATCCGAAGGAAAAGGTAGTCCCTGTTGAAACCGAAATGGACAGTTGCCAGAAGGCTCTCCGATTTGTGCATGCTCCCGCCGGACTTTCCGACGTCCAGTTCGGCGCCCTGATACCACTCATAGTAACTTGTCAGCATACCGTCTATCGTCGGGTATATGAACCCCCTTATAGCCAGGGTAGGAGATATGCCCCTGTCGCGTTTCAAAACGGGCACAAAGAGCCATTCCGGGACCTCCGTCCCGATCGCCCTGAAAACCTCCATCAGATTCAGCCTGAACAGTTCGTCAAATTCCTCCTGCGTCTCCGATACGTGGTCTTCACCGTACCACCAGTTCCAGTCGCTGCCCTCGGCAACATGGATCGCCTTCCATGCCGCTTCGGTCGGCGTGCCCGGATTCCTTCTCTCGAAATCCTCAAGCTTGTCTCTCACATGGGCAAGATATTCCCACGCCGTGTTGTCCTCCTCGTGGCCTATCCAGATCCCGAAGTCGGCGTTTATCCAGGAAGCCGGGAACAAGCCGCCCAGCCTCTCCCCGCTCCCGTTTTCGCCTATAGCCTCGGAGATGGTAACGGTCTTCAATCTCTCCTCCCTGGAAAGACCTTCATACAGCCGGAGGAGGAAGTCCCGGCCGTCGTTCTTGTAATACTCCCAGGCGTTTTCGCCGTCAAGTATGATCGGGACCAGATAGCGGCCGCCGGGAGGCAAAGCTTCCCTTATGCCGAGCAGTCTGTGAATCAGATCTTCCGAGGCCTTGCCCGCGTCCCACTGGGAATAGACAAAACCTATCAGGTCGGAAAGGACACGGTCCCTGAAAATAATCGAAACATCATTAAACGTATAGGGTCTGTAAAGAAGGCCCGGCTCCGTCATCTTCCCGGAGGCATCCCTCAAGGTTTTCCGCAGGGAATTCGCGAGAACTCCCTCGTCCGTTGCAACCCATTTTATCCCCTCCTGCGAGACAATCCTGAGCACCTCCTCGCTCACCGAGCCTTCCGACGGCCACATGCCGGCAGGCCTGAAGCCGAAGGTTTCTTCAAAATACTCTATCCCGGTTCTAACCTGCTTTACAGCGTCCTCCGGATGCCGGAACCTCTGCCCGGGCAGTCTGACCCCGGGCATGGACACCCTCGCGACGTCGGTATCGCAGAGAAGCGGCAGTATCGGGTGATAGTAGGGCGAACATGATAGCTCGATCCTGCCCTCGGTCGCCTTCCGCCGGTAGGCGGCGATTATCCTGCCCAGTATCTCCATCTGCTTTTCGATCAGCATGCGTTTGTCTTCTTCTGTGAAGTTCCTTCCTTTCCGGCAAAGGGAGTTGAGAAGAGGGTCTCTAGCCCTGAAAAGGGGGTCCACCCAGCACAGGTTAAAGAGCACCTGCAGATCGAGAAAATCCTGGTCCGTAAAATACTTTGAGGTCCTCGCCAGTTCACTTCTGCCCGGGTGAGTCCCCCTTTTTACCAGCAGTTCTCTATACCTTGGGAACAAGCCGATCATATTGTCCCAATGGGCCAGGAAGAAGTTCTCCAGCATGAAACGCCTCTCTTCCGCATCGAGTTCCGAGGCCCGTTTCCTGCTCGTCTCAAGATATGTGTCGGTCGCCCCGTTTTCGCAGTAATCGGACAGCTGCTCAAGCAGGGAGGGTACGAGGTTGAAGTTCTGCCTGATCGCCGGAAACTCGTCCAGTATCTCTACCATATCGAGATAATCCTTGGTCCCGTGCAGTCTTACCCACGGAAGACGGTAACGATCCGTCATAGGGTCTTTGTAAAAAGGCTGGTGCATGTGCCAGAGAAATACTACGTGAAGGGGCTTATCTGTCATACTGGAAGATATATTCGTCGGGTTTCGCCAAACCGTATTCTTCCCTTGCGATTTTCTCTCTGTAGAACGGATCGTTTTTCAGCAAACTTATCTGCGTCCTGAGCTTCTCGTTTTGTTTGTTGATGCCGGCCATCTCCGTTTGCATTTTGTCCCTGGTCCTGTTGAGGTCGACGTACCTGATGAGGCCCATGTCACCGAAGATAATGCTCACCGTCAGATAGATGAAACAGAGCACAAAAAAAGTCACAAAGACCAGCTTTCTCTTCTTCAACTCCGATCTGACCTGGTCCCGCAGCGGGTTATTAGTGCTCATGTTCTTCCGTCATTTAAGATTATAAAAGGCATCCGTTCCTTTATAAACAGCGGCCCCTGCAAGCTCTTCTTCAATCACAAGAAGTCGGTTGTACTTGGCCACCCTCTCGCTCCTGGCCATGGAACCGGTCTTGATAAAGCCGGTGTTGCAAGCCACCGCGAGGTCAGCAATCGTCGTATCTTCCGTCTCTCCGGACCGGTGGGATATGACCGCCGTATACCCTGCCGTCTTCGCCATCTCTATCGCGTCGAGGGTCTCGGTGAGGGTGCCTATCTGGTTAAGCTTTATAAGGACCGAGTTGGCCGCTTTTCTCTCGATGCCCTTCTTCAGGATCTTTGTGTTGGTGACAAAGATATCATCCCCCACGAGCTGCACCTTCTGCCCTATAGACGAAGTCATCTCTTCCCATCCATTCCAGTCGTTTTCGGCCAGGCCGTCCTCTATGGAGAGGACCGGATACCGCGAAATTATGCCACCATAATAATCGATGAGGTCCCTGGAGCGCAACTTTTTTCCCTCGAACCTGTATGAACCTTTTTCGAAAAATTCCGAGGCCGCGACGTCAAGCGCTATATAGATGTCCTTTCCTGCCACATATCCCGCTTCCTCGATAGCCTGAATAATGAGCGATATCGCGTCTTCGTTGTTCGAAAGGCTGGGGGCGAAACCACCCTCGTCGCCCACTGCGGTGTTGAGCTTCCTGCCCTTCAATATCTTCTTCAGGGTATGGAATATCTCCGAACCGGCACGCAGGGCCGACGAAAAATCGGTCAGTCCGGCCGGCATTATCATGAATTCCTGGATATCCAGATTATTGTCCGCATGTGCCCCCCCATTCAGGATGTTCATCATCGGCACAGGGAGGACCTTTGCGTTGACACCGCCGATATGCCGGTAGAGGGGAAGCCCCTTCTCCTGCGCGGCCGCCCTGCTGACAGCGAGCGACACCCCGAGTATTGCGTTTGCGCCAAGTCGTTTCTTGTTTTCGGTGCCGTCGAGTTCACACATCAGGCCGTCTATGTATATCTGCTCGCCGGAACCGATCCCCCGCACCTTCGGGGCTATCGCCTCCAGTATGTTCCTGACCGCCTTCTGAACGCCTTTGCCGTGGAACCTCTTTCCCCCATCCCTCAGTTCCAGTGCCTCTCTCTGGCCGGTAGACGCCCCGGAAGGGACCGCTGCTCTTCCGACAATGCCGCTCTCCAGCCAGACCTCCACTTCCACAGTAGGGTTGCCACGTGAATCCAGGATCTCCCGTGCCAGCACATCGACAATTTCGCCCATCATTCCCCCTTCATTAAAATAATAATTAATGTTATCTCTTTTCCGGCGTTATCTCTACCCCTGAGTTCGGTCATGCAGCCTCGGCGGGCTAATTTCCACCGACACTCAGGTATTGCCGCATCATTGTCTCTATCCTTTCATTATCTAAAGACCTGCCGCCGAGTTCGACCCTGTTTTCAATATTTCTCAGCGCCAGTTCCAGGAATACCCCGAACTGATTGATCTTCTCAAGTGTCCTGTAGAAAACCGGTCCACCGGCAACGTCCTCCGGGAGGGAGTTGATTTCCTGAAAGAAGGATGCGAACTCCTCGTAATCGTCATATCTCAGCAGCCTGAAGGTGAAGCCTTCAAAATATACCATATAGTTCTTGAGCGATTCAAAAGCCATGGTCCACCGCCGGACATTTCCGGCCCTGCTTTCCAGCACGGAGACTAATTCACGGAGAACGAATACGTCTTCACGCAGCCTGAGGGACTGCTGCTGCCTGGTCACGAAGCTGGGGAAAATCGTTTCTCCCCTCGCATCAGGATTGAAAAACTGCGCCAACTGCACTATCGTCTGCTCTGTCAGATTTCTTAATATCCCATGGCTGCTCTCTATTTTGCCCCTGAAGTGAGGCAAGGACCTCAACTTGTAAATGTCACGCAGTTCCTGGGAAAACACTCTTCGGCTCTCCATGTCGAACTGATAGGAGACGGACCCGAGCAGTTCTCCAAAGACGGGATCCGGCAGGACCCTTACCGCCTTTTCGAGAAATCCGTGGAATATGTTTATCTCGGATCTAAGGAGGGCGAGAATCATCAGAGAGGAGTTAAGCGACACCTCACGCTGGGTGGTAATGTCGACAAAGCTCAGGAACCGAAGGAACCTGTAGAGATGCACGTAGACAAGAGAAACGTCTTTTCTGAGCTCCTTCGGCTTCACGGCCTTCACGATTTCCGATATTTCCGTGCTGCCTATGAAGTCGTATTCCGGATTCAGACTTTTCCTGAAAGGATTAAAGAACCTGTTTTCCCTTATCTCTT
>JBJKPE010000170.1:0-2974 GCA_046706685.1 Thermodesulfovibrionales bacterium
GAGATAACAGAGGCTACCAAGGAGATAACGATCGAGGACCTTATTACCGAGGAGGAGATGGTGATCACCCTCTCCCACACCGGGTATATAAAGAGGAACCCGCTGAGCGCATACAGAAGTCAGAGGCGGGGAGGAAAGGGTCTCATAGGCATGGAGACGAAAGAGGAGGACTTCGTCGAACAGCTCTTCATCGGTTCGACACACGACTACATGCTGTTTTTCTCGAACCTCGGCAGGCTTTACTGGCTTAAGATCTACCAGATCCCCGAGGCGGGAAGGGCTGCGAAGGGTAAGGCTCTCATCAATCTCCTGCAGCTTTCCGAGGGGGAATTCATCTCGACGGCCCTGCCGATCAGGGATTTCAAGGACGGATACCTCGTCATGTTTACTAAAAACGGCACGGTGAAGAAAACAGCCCTCATGGCATACAGCAACCCCAGGGGAAAGGGTGTCATCGCGATAAACCTGGACGAAGGTGACGAACTGATCGCCGTAAGGAAGACGAGCGGCAGCAATGACCTTATTATCGGGACGCGAAACGGCCTGGCCACCAAGTTCAACGAAGAGGACGTCAGGGAGATGGGCCGGACGGCACGGGGTGTGCGAGGGATAAGGCTTACAAAAGGAGATGAGGTCGTTGCCGGGTTGTTCGTTGAAGAGAAGACCACCATCCTCACAGTTGCGGAGAACGGGTACGGGAAAAGGACAAGGACCGAGGACTACCCTCTTCACCGCCGCGGAGGCAAAGGCGTGCTCGCGCTCAAACTGACTGAAAAAGGAGGAAAAGTTGTGGGCCTCCTCCAGGTCAGGGATGAAGACGGGGTGGTTATGATTACAAGCGTCGGCAAGCTGATACGCACGACGGCGGAGAACATCCCTGTTCACGGCAGGAACACCCAGGGGGTAAAACTCATGGATACCGAGGACAAGATCGTCAGCATCGCCAAGGTCGTGGAAAAGGACTGAGAAGGCTTAGCCTGCTTTAACCTGACCTTGCACGGATTGAATCCATTGTTAGCAAACCTGACTCAGGGTGGAGGCCGGACGGAGCCGGAAGCTGCCGACCTTCTCAGGGCTGGAATCCGGGAACTCGGTCTTCGGCCGGATGACGGGCAGATCGCCGCCTTCATGACCTATCTCTCGGAGCTCATGAAGTGGAACCGGGCCTACAACCTGACCGGACTGAAGACACCCGGCGACATAGTCATAAAGCACTTTATCGATTCCCTTCTGTTCATAAAGGTCATTCCTGCGGACGCCGGAACCCTTGCTGATGTGGGAAGCGGAGCCGGCTTTCCGGGGATCCCGTTGAAGATTGCTGAACCCGGCCTGAAGGTGTACCTCATCGAACCGACTCAAAAGAAAGCGATTTTTCTAAGGCATATCTGTTCCAGACTCGGCCTTGAGGGGATCGAGGTTATAACGAAAAGGATAGAGGATCTGGAAGGTCTGAAGGTGGATGTTGCGGTGACGAGGGCGCTTTTCAATGTCGGTGATTTTCTGAAAAAAGCCGGCGGCATTCTGAATGACGGTGGCAGCCTGATATTGAGTAAGGGGCCGAAAGTCGACGAGGAAGTGAAGGGGATGGGCAGGATTGCCCTGACGGACCTTCGGCTCCCCCTCTCCGGCATTACCCGGCGTTTCGTTGTTCTGAGGCCCTGAGTCAGCGCGCAATATCCAGGATCAGTTCCAGATAAGCATAATAAAAGGCCATGAAGCAGAAAAAAAGGGCCAGGCACCCAAGGACCATATAGAGTATCCCTTTCCTTTTTCTGCCGGTACTGAACTCGAAATAGGACTTCGGGAAGAGAGTCGCTACCCCGAAAAGGAGCATCAGACCCGCCAGGACCTGCGTGACGATTCTTGCCATCCCAGTCACACCCCTTCAAGAGGACATCCCATGCATATGGGCTTTGTCCTGCAATTTTCTTTGCCCAGCCTCACAAAGAGGGCATGGAATTCGTTGTAAAGGACTGCGTCCCTTTGAAGTGCCGAGTGGAAGAGTCCCTGGAAATCATCATAGGGAGAATCCTGTCCCATGATTTTATGCCGTGAGAGCACCCGCTTCGTATAGGCGTCTATTACAAAGACGGGCTTGCCGAGGGCGTAAAGGATTATCGAGTCTGCGGTTTCAGGACCTATGCCGTTGACTGAAAGCAGTCTTTCCCTTATCGTCTTCTCGTCTTCCCCTTTCATCTTCCTCATACTGCCCCCGTACCGGGTCGCAAGAAGTTCGATAAAGTTCTTAAGCCTCTCTGCCTTGATATTGAAATAGCCGGCCGGCCTTATCAGCCCGGCCAGCTGACCGGCAGGCATACGATGAAGACGCCCGGCATCGAGCAGTCCCTCTTTCTTCAGATTGCCTATCGCCTTTTCGACGTTCCCCCAGTTTGTGTTCTGGGTCAGGATCGCCCCTACCGCCACCTCAAAGGCAGTTTCCCCCGGCCACCAATGCTGCGGGCCGAAGGCTGTGAAGAGCTTGCTGTAAATCTTACGGACTGCTTTTTCTTTCATTGTACCTTAGGAGGCCGGCCTCCCTAGATTTCATTTCCTGAAATCTGCGACCTGAGTTTCTTTTTTTCAGAAGTGATTCTCTTTTCAGCGAGCATTTTTTCTTTCGCCCTTTTTGATCTCTTTCTCTTCTGACGCCGGATCTTTTCGATCCGCTGCCTCTCCCTGCTCTCCTCCCCCCTCACCATTTCATCGATCTTGTTCAGGAGGAGCACCCGCGCCCGGTAGCGGTTCAGGCCCTGGGAGCGTCCCTCCTGGCACTTGACCTCCACCCCGGTCGGAACGTGTTTAAGGTACACACAGGTGGAGGTCTTGTTCACATGCTGGCCGCCCTTGCCCCCGGACCGGATAAAGGACTCCTCAATGTCCTCTTCCCTGATCCCGAGTTCCTCCATCTTCTGCTGAAGCTCTTTTTCCTTTGAAGGACCGACAGGAAACATGCCCATAATTTCTTACTATAGCA
>JBJKPE010000171.1:0-3301 GCA_046706685.1 Thermodesulfovibrionales bacterium
TGACCCCGAAGGAGTGCGCCCGCCCCGCCCCCTCGTTCACCGCCTGCATTATGCCTCCGCCCGCACCCGTAATGACCATCCATCCCATCCGTGCCACCTTCCTCCCCAGGCGGTGGGCCATTTTATATACGGGCTCCTCCGGATGCGTCCTCGCAGAGCCGAAGACGGTCACCTTTTTCACATTCATATAACGGCCGAATATTTTTGAGGTGAACCGCATCTCCTTGAGGGTCGTATTCATGAGTTTCAGATCCGCCCTTTCGTCGTCTTCCTGTCCAGCCTTAAGGGCGGCAATGATCATGTCGCGGATGATTTCAGGATGATGCACGTGGCCGGCCAGTTCCATAAGCCGTTCGATTTCCTCGTCCACAGGCCCGTTGGACCCCGAAAAACGGAGTATCATTGCAAAGACACCCGGAGGAAGGCGGCGGCGACACAGGACCTCTCTCTCGTCGTACTGTTCACAATAAGTAATGTACCAGCAGACAACGCCGGATTGTCAAGGACGGGAGGTGTCCCGACATAGAGTCTACCGTTACAACCTATCACGAAGGGACGGTCGGCACGCAGGGCGAACAGTATGCGCCCGCGATATGCTGAACAGAGAAAATGGCTAGAACAGGGCGTTTTCAAATCCACAAGCGGTGGATACGCGGCTGGGGCAGGAGAAAATGCCCTAATATCCCAAGGCCTACAAGATAGATTAACGGAGAAAACGTCAGGGCACAGACCATCTGTGCAACACCCGCCCCCACCCTGCCTTTCACCATTACGATAATCGAAATGATAAAGGCGGCCAGGTTGAGTGCCCATCCTATCATCCCCAGCCCCGGTACAGGGACAAGAAAAAGCGCCCAGGCAGCGGCAAGGCAGAGCCATCCCGCTTTTACAGGCGGCCTTTGCTGATCTGCAGAACCGGTTCCCGGGTCACGGCTGTCCATGCGATTTCTTACTTTATACTCCGGCGGGCATGAAAGGCAAGGTCCGCCCGGGCAAGCTTCAGAACAGGTTGCATTCGAAAATCAGGAAAACCCCGGTGTGATTTGAATCACATCAGTGTGCGGTGCCTTTTTCTACCATGTAACTGTGGAGCTACATGGAACCAGAGGAAGGGAGGGGAGATATTTACGGCCGGGCGCCGCGCTGATGTATTCGCTGCGGCAGGGGTCACCAGGCCGTCTCCCCGGCTCTTAATGGGCGGCCTGCCCTCATAGCCATGTAAAACAATGCCACCGATGATAGATAACATTAAGCCGAACGAGCCGGCCTATAAGATGATATCGAGGATGGCAGTCTACATCGTTATCCTTGGATGGACCCTCCTCGGACTATATATTCGCATGGTTGCCCAGAATGAAGAACGCGGCGCTGACATCCTGAAATTCTTTCTTTCAACCGATCAGTCCGGGATCAAGTTTCGCGCCTTAATGCTGCTGGGCCCCTTCCTGCTGACGGTAATAGCGTATCTAATAAGGCAGCGGACCCGCGACCTCTCCAGAGTCAATCAGATCCTGACCAGGGAAAATACCGCCCGCAGGGAGACGGAGGAAGAGCTGTCCCGCCGCGCTTTTTACGATGCCCTGACCAACCTGCCGAACCGGGCCCTGTTCCTCGATCATCTGAATATCGCGCTGGAACGCAGCAGGAGATATCCGGACCGCGTATTCGCGGTTTTCTTCCTGGACGTCGACCGGTTTAAGGTGATCAATGACGGCCTCGGTCATTTCGGCGGCGACCAGCTCCTGATCTCGATCTCCCGTAGACTCAAAAAAAATACGCGGGCCATCGATACGGTCGCACGCTTCGGAGGCGACGAGTTCGCAATTTTGATGGAAGACGCGGGGGATATATCCGCTGTAACAGATCTGTCGGACCGCATTATGGGCGAAATGGTCGCTCCGTTTCATATATCCGGCCATGAAATATTTGCCAGCGTCAGCATCGGAATAGTCCTGAGCGATCAGAGCGATTACAAACAGCCCGACGAACTCATCCGGGACGCCGACATTGCGATGTACCACGCCAAGGCCCGCGGCAAGGCATGTCACGTCATATTCGACTCGACAATGCAGGCGGAAGCGGCAGCTACGCTCTGGTTCGAGACAGAGCTGCGAAGGGCAGTAGAAAAGAATGAGTTCACCGTTTATTACCAGCCCATAATATCGATGAAAACCAATAAAATCATAGGGTTCGAGGCCCTCGTCCGCTGGCAGCATCCAACGCGTGGTTTGATCCCCCCTATGGAATTTATGACAGCGGCGGAAGAGACCGGTCTCATTCTCCCCATCGGCCAATGGGTGATCCGCGAGGCATGCCGGCAGCTGCTGGAATGGCAACAGAGGTTCCCAGAATACCGGGACGTGACAGTCAGCGTGAACGTCTCCAGCAAGGTATTTGCCCAACCCGAGTTCTATGACGTTATCGAACAAATCCTCCGCGAAACAGGCCTCGATGCCGGCAAGCTGAGGCTGGAGATCGTTGAAAGGATGCTCATCGAGAACCCCGAACCGGCGGCGCACCTGCTGAAACGTCTGCAGGATTTAAATGTCAGGTTTGATATCGACGACTTCGGCACCGGGTACTCCGCCCTGAATTATCTCCGGCAGTTCCCGATCAACGGGCTTAAGATCGACCGCTCTTTCATCAAGGCACTCGCTTTCAGTAAAAACAGTGCTGAGATCGTCAAGATAATCATTGCCCTGGCCCATGCCCTCAACATGGATGTGATCGCCGAAGGGATAGAAACAACCGAACAACTGGAGATATTCCGGACAATGAAGGGTGAATACGCGCAGGGCTTCTTCATCTTCAGGCCAATGGACAGCAAGTCAGTGGAGAACCTCCTGTCTCCGAAATGAATATCGCTGCAAGCGCCCTGTTCAGCCAGAGGCATCCGCCACCGGATCTTCTTACTCATGGCGCAGGGCGGCAATCGGGTCCAGCTGCGTGGCCTTCCATGCCGGATAGAAGCCGAAGAAGACTCCCACCGCGAAGGCGAACACCGGGGCTACGATAACGGCTTCCACAGGAATGGTTACGGTCCATCCAAGTGCATATCCGGTAATGAAGGAGCCGACAACGCCGATGAAGATCCCCAAAAGGCCTCCCAGCATGCTCAATATGACAGCCTCCCCCAGAAATTGAATGTGTATGGCCCGTGTCGTAGCGCCCACCGCCAGGCGCACACCGATTTCCCTCGTCCGCTCCGTCACCGATACAAGCATGACGTTCATGATCCCAATCCCGCCGACAAGGAGGGAGATAGAGGCCACGCTGACGAGAAAAAGAGCGAGGGTCCGGT
>JBJKPE010000172.1:0-15477 GCA_046706685.1 Thermodesulfovibrionales bacterium
GGTCACACACGGCTGTACAGGACCTACTCATATTTTACCCACGTCATAGAGCCGTCGATCAGGTATCATTTCATCTATTCTTCCGAAAATGACCTCCCTGTCTTCGATTCCACCGAGCTCTTCGGCAGGACGTCGAACGTAGAACTCAGCGTGTTAAACCGGGCGATTGTGAAGGGCAGAGAGGTGGTCGACCTCCGACTGACACAGGCATTTGATACTTATAACGGCAACAGGCCGTTTGTCCCTCTGGATATGGAACTGGGAATCAAGTACCCGTTCCCTCTCCTCCTTGATGCGACATACAATTTCTACACGGGGGGGTTCGAGACGATTACCTCCGACCTTGGTTTTCAGGTGAAGAATTCCTTTATATCGATAGGACAGCGCTACAACAGGGTGGAAGATATTCTTATGTATACAACGGGAGTTTCCTTCAAGCCTCTAAAGGCGCTCCAGATGACCGGAATCCTCTGGTACGACGCCAGGGGAGGGGGCCTGCAGGATTTGAATGTGGCGCTGAGGTATATGAGACAGTGCTGGGGCCTGCGGCTTGAAGCGGACAAGAAACCCGGAGATTTCAGTATGAAGGTGATGATTGAACTCGCCGGCCTTACCACGAAACCCGCCGAGAGGAGCGGGCAGGGTGGAATATCGGCCTTCTGATGTGGTGAGACCTCCAGCAGTATTTTCCATAATCAGGATAACCATGCACATAGTGAAGGGCCCCGGAACCGGCAGCGTGACTATGTAATTTTTGGGGAGAGATTATGTAAATTTTATATGGTGGAGTGTTTTTTTCAATACTGAAATCTGGATGAAATAGGCTTTTCCCGTCTCTTACCACATGGCATGTGTTTTGCTCTAACCCTCTGATGTCTGGCGGTCTGCCAATAATAACCGGCTGGGTTATGGCGACTTTGACAACCCTACCAGGGGAGGCTTGACAATGCATTTCTCAAAATATACCCTGAAGGAAGTTGCTGCCTGTGCTGGAAGGGCGGACAGAAAGAAGGGAGAATCAATGGACGTGCTTATATTGTCTCTTTTTGGTACCTCAATATGCGTATTGGTCTATGCATTTCTCCGGGCGCTTAATCTTCACAGAAGGCTCCCGGGAGGAGTCGTCAAAAAGACCTGGCAGCTCCTGTATTACCTCATAGGCCTCCTGGTCGCCGCCTACCTCGCGACTTTGCTCTTCCCTTCATTGCCGGATACCTCCAGACAGCTTATAATCGGCATCATCCTGCTCGCAGGAGCCGTATTTATAGTCAAGGTTATAAATCTGCTATACAGAATTATTGTCGATCTGGGGCTGTGATCCCATGGACATCAAACATGACCTTCAGGCGATGATGACCGAGACGCTCGACAAGAAGGCGAGCAGCATCTTTCTAAAGAGGGCTGCGGGCACAATTGCAGAGTCGGCGGCTGACAGGGAAAGCCTGGCTGCGGCGGCCGAGAAAGTCGGCAAAATGGTTGCCCTGTTCATAGATGAGGACCTGGCGAAGAAAGTAGTGTGGGACATGATGTCAATAATCCACGAAAACGATTCCCCGGGGGCACAGGTGACAAGGTTCGGTCGTTGATACCGCATACGGCGAGTCCGGCGTCTAAACTGTGGACAGGGCCTCCGACAATGAGAAGATGAAACATGAAGAAAGATATTCCGCCTATATAACTTTAGTTCTGTTCCTTGTCTTTTTCCTCACGTTCTTTAATTTCACGATAAGTCTTGACCGGTTGTTTTTCAATTTTTCCGATATCTACAGGCAAAATCCCTTTACGGGTGTGTTGATTAATGTCAATTTCCTGCTCCTGACCTCTATCCTCCTCGTACTTTACCGGCGGTGGAAGAGAGAGGTGATTAATGGCGAGGCCCGCAAGGAGGCCCTTCTGGCACTTCAGAAGGCCGTTGAAACGATGCAGACAGGCGTTACGATAACGGACCCGGAGGGAAAGATCCTCTATATCAACCCGGCCGAGGCCACGATGCATGGGTATAGCGTGGAAGAGATTATGGGCAAGGACGCGAGGATACTGGGTCCCCCGGAGATCTGGAGACCCATGTCTCAACCTATCCTCAAGAGTTTCAGACGCGAGACGACGAACGCAAGGAAAGACGGCAGCACGTTCCCGGTGCAACTGATGTCGGATGTGGTTACGACCCCGGAAGGGAGCGTATATGCCGTCATCACGACCTCGGAGGATATAACCGAGCGAAGGAAGAACGAGGAAACCATCAGGAGGCTGGCCTTTTATGACGCCTTGACGGGCCTTCCAAACCGGGCGTTATTTAACGATCGCCTCAGCCAGTCGTTGGTGAAGGCGCGCCGGCACGGAGAGTGCCTTCCCGTCATGTTCCTCGACCTTGACCGCTTTAAAAATGTGAATGACACATTAGGACACGGCACGGGTGATCTCCTGTTAATGGCTGCTGCGGAGCGCCTGAAAGGAATTATCCGGGAGAGCGATACAGTGAGCCGGTTGGGCGGAGATGAATTCGTTATGATGTTTCCCGACATGGATTCTCCCGGAGACATTTCTGCGGTTGCGAGAAAAATCCTGGAAAGGATGTCCGAATCATTTTTATTGAACGGCGTGGAGGTTTACGTCACCGCCAGCATTGGCATCAGCATGTTCCCGCAGAACGGCTCGGATGCGGAAGCCCTTCTCAGGAATGCCGACGCCGCCATGTATTTTGCCAAAGACCAGGGGAGAAATAACTATCAGTTTTACAATTCGGCTATCAATGACAGTTCAATAAGAAAGATAAAAATGGAGAGCGACCTGCGGAGGGCGCTGAAGGAGAAGGAGTTCGTAGTGCATTATCAGCCTCAGCTGGACCTGCGAAAAGGCAATATAGTTGGAGCCGAGGCTCTCGTCCGCTGGCAGCATCCGGAGTACGGACTGGTCAGCCCCCTGGAGTTTATTCCACTCGCGGAAGAAACAGGGGTCATCGCTTCGATGGGCGAATTCCTGCTTCTTGCAGCCTGCGCGCAGAACAAGGCGTGGCAGGAAGCCGGGTTCCCTCCCATCCGTGTAGCCGTCAATATCTCGACGTACCAGTTCATACAGAAAGGCTTCATGTCAACGCTGAAAAAGATGCTGGAGGAGCTGGAACTTGCCCCTAAATACCTGGAACTGGAATTTACCGAAAGCATTGTGATGAAGAACACGAATCTGATTTCATCAACGTTCAATGAACTGAGGTCGCTTGGGATAAATTGCTCCATAGACGATTTCGGCACCGGCTATTCGGCATTGAACTATCTGAAATACCTGCCGATAAATGGACTGAAGCTCGATCGGTCATTCGTTGCTTCCCTCGCAAGAGATCCCAATGATGAGGCGATTTCCCGGGCAATAATTACCATGGCGCATGAATTGAACCTTAAAGTAACCGCGGAAGGTGTTGAAACCGTTCAGCAGCTGGAGTTCTTATGCTCCCACAGATGCGATGAAGCTCAGGGCTTTCTCTTCAGTGAACCTGTGCCGGCGCCGGCTTTTGCCCGCCTGCTTGCGGAGAAAGGGTGTGGGTGGGAAAGTTCATCTGCGGGAGATTCTTCGGGCCGCTTTCCGGCGGCAATCGCCTCCTGGCTGCGGTGAAGAAAAGGCGGGTAGCGTTGTCCGCACAAGCCTGCGGCTGATTTTTGAGGATAATAATTGACAGCATTCAGCCATGGAGCCTTTGTTTCAGAGAATCGTCTATGAGTGCGACAATATCTTCCACGGACAAGCGCGTCGTTTCCACTCTTATCTCGGGATTGGCTGGTTCTTCATATGGTGCGTTTACACCAGGCACCGGCCATCCACTCTCTCCTTTTTTGTAAATGTCCGGAGGAGCGCCGCGACTGTCGGTTCTTTGTTTTTCCCTCATGCCGCATTCTTTGACTGGGCAGATCAGGTAGACCTCAATGAACCGGGGGATTAGCCCGCGGGCCAGATCCCGCCACTCCCTCCGGTTTCCGGTGGCATCGATAATAACGTTGTGGCCGACATCGGTAAGCACCCTGGCAAGATATACGAGGCTCCTGTAAACGAGGTCCCTTTCCATATGCGAATACGTCGGATCGGGCGTCACGATCTTTCTCATTTCATCCATTCTCAGGACGACAAAGTCCGGGTGGAGTTTCCTTAATCCGTCCGTTGCCGTGCTCTTACCGCTGCCGGGCAGCCCGGTTATCCAAACAGCGAGCCCTCCCATTGGTAAAGCTTAGCCCTTCAGGGCATAAAGATCAAGAGATTCGTCTGAGGGACTGGGGATTTTGGCGGGGCGTCTCAACGGGAAAAAGAAGGCGTGGAGGGATGTTCCGCAAGTATCCCTTTTGCCGTAAGGATGTCGGAGGTTATCTGCCGGACCAGTTCGTCAGCGCTTTTAAACTTGCGCTCTTCCCGGATCTTTCCGATAAAGTAGAGCGAGATCTCTTCGCCGTATATATCTTCATTGAAGTCCAGGACGTAGACCTCGATGGTGAGTCTGTTTTCATCGAAGGTGGGGCGCAACCCTATGTTGGCGATGCCGTCATATAGCCTCTCTCTCACAAAGAACCTGACTGCGTATACGCCGTTGGCAGGAATGATGGAATGCTTTGGAGCGATATTAGCCGTCGGGAATCCGAGGCTTTTTCCCCTTCCGTCTCCTTTGACTACTATCCCGGTGATTGCATAAATCCTACCCAGAAGTCGGGCCGCGTGTTCGACCCTGCCTTCACTCAGCAGCTGTCGTATCTTGGTGCTGCTGATGACTTCCCCATCAAGTGATATCTGCTCTACCTCCCTGACCACGAACCCGTATTCCTTGCCCAGTTTCTTCAGGGTCCCGACATTACCGGCCCTGCCCTTTCCGAACCGGTAGTTGTACCCCACGAATATTTCCTTTGCCCCGAGGAGATCGTAGAGGATTTTTTTCGTAAAATCTTCCGGCGTCATGGCTGCGAAGTCGAGCGTGAACGGGATCTTGACCAGCACATCGAGGCCCAGTTTCTCGAAAAGGGCTATCTTTTCTTCGTAAATGCTTATGAGGGGCGGGCATTTTTCAGGGGCCAGGATCTTCAAAGGATGGGGCCTGAATGTTACCACCATGCTGACCGCATCCGTCTCACGGGCCCTCTTCATCACCATCTTTATCAGTTCCTGGTGACCGATGTGCAAGCCGTCGAAATTGCCCAGGGTAAGGACGGTGTTGGTGAACTTTGTTTTGATTCGGCTCAGATCTGTTATTAGAAGCATAAGGTCAGTCTCCTAGCATTTTATCGAGTTTCCGGTAGATTTCATTTCCGATTTCTATCCCAATGTCGATGAATTGCGGCCCGTATTTCTTCCCAGTTCCGGTTCTGAAAGTATCCTTGATCCTGGCGATAACTTCCATCTTTTCCCTGAAGACGCTGTGCAATGTCTCCGGTTGCAGGCCAGAGGATTCAGTTATGAGCCAGAGTGTGGTGATAAAGTTGTCCGGTCCCCACCTGAACTTGTCGGCATCGTAGAGGCAATCGCTCACCAACCTGCCTTGTTCGTCCCCGCAAAAGGGCACCTCTTTGAATGCCTCATGGTTTCTTATTGCCGCTATAATGTATCTCTTATGTATTTCGCTTATGTCGAAATACCTGAGGATCAAGGCTGCCTCGATGCTGCCGGTAACGGTATGGTCTTTGCCGTTGCGGGTTATATCATGGAGCAGCCCGGCGATTTGTGCGCAGAGCATCAACTCCTTCGTATCCGGCCCCCTATTTCCGTAGCTCTTACGCTCGACCAGAACAAGAGCACCCGCCTCCACGGCCACTTTCTCGCAGTGAAAGATCCCATGGGCCGGATGGAGCTTCGCCTCGTTGAGGTAGGACCTGCACTTCCGGATGACGGCGCTTTCCGAAAATGAAGAGTCCGATATAGCCAGCTCCTGCCGGCATGCGTCATAGAATGAGGGTATGCCCAGCTCCTCGCCCGTCCTTATGGCTGTTTCTTTTAATATCCGATAGATTGAGCTGTCCAACAGAGAGCCTTGTGATGATTTAATACAATAAACAGAAAAAACGACGGTTGCTTCGGCTGAACGCCTTCAGCCGGGATGCCGCCCTTAATGGGATCTTCCGGGTGTCACGGAGCAGCCTCCGCAACTACATCTATAATAGTTTGTCGGTACCCATTTCTTCAAGTTTGACGGACTCGTAAATAGTCGTCATCCCTGACAAGGTCGGGGCGGCTCTGCGGAGGACCGGCCAACCGGGACAAATAAATCCCCATTAAGGGCTTGCGGATTGACGGCTTCAGAGAGACTCCCGGAGAGAAGCTAAGGGTAGTATTGCAAAAAAAAAGGCCGTGTGGAACACGGCCTTTTTTGTAATTATTACAACGTGCCGCTAGAATCCGAAGGGCTTGACGAAGAGCAGGATAAGGGCGACGACGAGCGCATAAATACAGAGTGACTCGACCATGGCAAGACCGATGATCAGGGTGGTTGTAATTTTACCTGATGCACCCGGGTTCCTTGCAACACCTTCGCAAGCACCCTTGAGACCCATTCCCTGTCCGATACCCGTACCCAGAGCGGCAATCCCCACGCCGATACCGCATGCGATGGCGGCATAGGCATAGTAGTTCAGCTTTGCAGCATCAGGAGATGTTGCCGCTTCCTGTGCAAAAACGACAGGGGCAAGCAGGACTACCAGCAGCAGGACCAGAAGTACAATCGAGAGTTTCTTTTTCATTGTTTCTTCCTCCTTTCCAAAGAACTTTGAATTAATGTGCCTCTTCAACGGCACCAGCGAGATACAAGGCAGAAAGCAGGGTGAAGACGAACGCCTGGATGACGCTCACCAGCACGCCCAGCACCAGTATGGCCGATGGAACTATCGGCGCTACCAATATCCCCAGCACCATGAGCAGATAGTGTTTCGCGCTCATATTGCCTAAAAGCCTGACCGAGAGTGTCATCGGCCTGGCGAGGTGGCCGATTACCTCTATAATAAACATAAGTAACATAAGCGGCAACGCTGCTATAGAGCGGATAGGCCCGAGAAAGTGCTTGATGTAGCCGAAGCCATGGACTCGAATGCCGTAGTAATGTGTCGCCAGAAAAACAGGGATCGCCATGGCGGCGTTGGTGTTGACGTTGGCGGTGGGAGATGTGGACCAGGGAAGGAGACCCAGAAAATTGCCGACAACGATAAACAGACATATTGTTGCAACCATGGGAAAAAGCGGTCTTCCCCAGTGGTGGCCGATATTCTCTTCGCAGAGGTTAAGGAGCGCCTCCACGATCACCTCCATGAAGTTCTGCGTGCCTCGCGGCACCAGCTTGATCGAACTGCGGACGATCAGGGAGACCACTATGAGTATGATCGAAGCGAGCAAGGAATAAGAAACGAAGTGCGGAATGACGTGGGGATTGACAATTGCGTCAAGGAAGAGTTTTTCTTCTAGCATATGAGATGCCTCCTTCGTAGAAATCGCAATATCTTACACGACCCGGTTTGGCAAAGTCAATATCGAACAAAAAACTTGCATTTTTTAATTTGATAATGGCTTAATAATTATAATTATCAAGAAAGTACGATTGTATTTTCACCGGCATATGGCGAAAGGTAAGATGAAGAAAGACCTGACTGACGAAGAGAGGAAGGAGATGCCGCTCTACCCTATAGGCATCGTTGCGGAGTTGATCGGGACCACCGATCAGACTTTGAGGCTATATGAAAAACATGGGCTGATAAAGCCTGCCAGAATGAACAAGAACAGGTACTATTCCGAAAACGACATCAAATGGCTCCGGTGCGTCAGGGAGCTGATCCACAACAAGAAAATAAGTATAGAAGGAATAAAGAAGCTGCTGGATTACGCGCCCTGCTGGGAAATCACCGCATGTTCAGAGGAAAGAAAGAACAAGTGTTCCGCCTATATAGACAAAACCAAGCCATGCTGGGAACTGAACCGGATGATATGCAATACTCAGTCCGGGAGGATTTGTGAAGACTGCATCGTCTATATTTCAGGCAAGTCAAATAAGAAGTAACCGTTTCTGTCCCCCGTTTGTTAGTCGAAATTGAACTGCGACGGGTCCTTGATTTCCCAGATCGATCTCCCTCGTGCAAAATCCTTCGGCTCGGTACCCTCCTTGAAGTATTCACGCAGGTCTGTCTGATCGTGTGAAAGAAGGCCGGTCTTCGGGTCTATGAAATAACTGACGATGCCCTCGGGCTGTCTGAACTCTTCTGCGCCGGCCTTTGCCGCACTGTTCATGAAGGACACCCATATCGGAGAAGCCGCCTTCGCGCCTGTTTCGAGAGCCCCCAGGCTCCGGGAGTTGTCGAAACCGACCCAGACGCAGGCGACTAGGTTTGTTGTGTAACCGACAAACCAGGCGTCCTTATAATCGTTGGTTGTCCCGGTCTTGCCCGCGGCGGGAACCCCCAGCGCCTTCGCGCGCCATCCGGTACCATACTTTATGACGTCTTCCATCATGGAAGTGGTCAGGAATGAAGTCTGGGGGCTGATTACCTGCTCTGTTTGGGGCTCGTTGCTCTCAAGTATCCTTCCTTTGCGGTCCGCGATGAATTTGATCGAAATTGGGTTGACCTTCTGCCCGCCGCTTGCGAAGACGTTGTAAAGCATCGCCATTTCAAAGGGGGTGATGTCGAACGAGCCGAGCGCGATACTGAGGTTCCTAGGCATATCACCTTGAAAACCCAAGGTTTTTGCGAAGTCCCTGACGGCATCTATACCCATGGAGTCGACGAGCTTGACGGTTACGACGTTCCGCGAGAAGGTAAGGGCCTCCCGAAGACGGGTAGGGCCATAAAACTGATGGTCGTAGTTCTCCGGGCTCCACTCGCCCTTCGGGCCGCCGGTGTATGTGACCGGTTCATCATCGATAACGCTTGCCGGGGTGAAGCCGTGATCCATGGCGGCCGCGTAAATGACAGGCTTGAATGCCGAGCCGGGCTGCCTCTTTGCCAGGAGGACCCTGTTATACGCACTTTTTGAGAAGTCGTATCCACCTACCATAGCCCTTATAAAACCAGTGTTGGGTTCAACGGCCACCAGGGCGCCTTCGACCTCCGGTTCCTGCTCCAGCGCCAGCCTGATATTCCTGTCACGCATACTCTCTATCCTGACTTTCACTACGTCGCCCGGCTTCAGGATGCTGGTCAAAGTGAAGTTCCTCAAAAGCTTCGATCTGCCGCTTTTGGCGTCCAACGCTTTTGATGCCCATTCCGCGTCTTTCACTGAAAGCTTCCCGAGAAGTCCTCTTGTCTTTATGAGAGCCTCTTTCGGAGTGACTTTCAGCACGAGGCCCGTATATATATCACCCGGATTGCTTACGACGGTTGTGGTTACCTCTTTGCCCTTCATTTCTTTTTCCGGGTCGATGCCGGTCTTGTGTTCAACGGGGCCGCGCCACCCCTGCCGCTTGTCCACCTCTCTCAGCCCGGACTGCATCGCCCGCACGGCTGCCGCCTGCATACTCTTGTCGAGAGTGGTATAAACCTTGAATCCTCCTTTGTAAACGGCATCCACACCGTACTTTTCTTCCAGATATCTCCTGACATATTCGATAAAATAATTGTAGACATCTATCCCATTCTGCGGGCTCGACAGGTACAAGGACCTGCGGTAGGCGTTCTCCTCGTCTGCCTTTGTTATGTAGCCCTCTTCGACCATGCGTGTCAGTACGAGTCTCTGACGTTCCTTGGCCCGGGAAAGGTTGTTGTAAGGGGAGTACAGCGTAGGGGCCTTGACGAGACCGGCGATCAGAGAAGCCTCGGCGAGGTTCAGTTTCTTCACCGGTTTTCCGAAATATGTCCGGGCGGCCATCTCCACACCATATGCTCCGTGTCCGAAATAAACCTTGTTCAGATAGAGTTCGAGTATCTCCTTTTTGCTGAGGTTCTTCTCGATCTTGATCGCCAGGGCCGCTTCCATCAGTTTCCTCTTCAGGGTTTTTTCAGGGCTCAGGAAGACCACCTTTGCAAGTTGCTGTGTAAGAGTGCTTCCCCCTTCTTTGAGGCTTCTGTATACCGCGTCTTTCAGCACCGCGCGGACTATGGCTATATAATCTATTCCACTGTGTTTCCAGAACCGGGCGTCTTCCACTGCCACCACCGCATCAATCAGGTTCTTCGGCATTTCGTCGAGCGGAACGAAAACGCCCTTCTCAACCTTCAGCTCGCCTATAAGGGTATCGTCGTCAGCGTAAATCTTTGTACCGGCCGCCGGGTTATACTTTTTGAGTTCGTCTATCGAGGGAAGGCCCTTTGACAGGGCCACATAAGAGCCTGCGGCTCCTCCCACGAGCAAGGCGACAATGATAACGGCTATAAGGGTCTTCATTCTCATAATTTCTGATTATAACCCCGAGTCAAAAAGGCTGTCAAAAGACGCGGGCTATAAGCGCAGTTTCAGTAGAGAGCCTTTAGAAGCAGATTTATGCCGGTGCCTACGGCGAGGGCGAAGGTGGTAATCAAAACGAACATCGTGAGGGCGGTCTTCGTCCCCCTCTCCTTGATGATCATGAAGAAGTTTGCCAGGCACGGGATGAATAGCGTGAGCGTTATGATGCTGACGATCACCTGCCTCTCGTCCATCAGCCCGCGTTTGGAAAGTTCGAAAAGGCCGGCAGCGCCGTAATCCCTCCTGAGAAACCCCATAAGGAGAGCCGCAGTCGCCTTTGCGGGCAGCCCCAGGAGGCTTACAACCACGGGAGACAAGACTTCTTCGATCCAGCCGAGCAGTTTTGTCTTGTCCAGCACGAAGAGGATGAAAGTGCCGAGTATGAACAACGGAACGGCTTCCCTGAGATACCATTCAATCCTGCTCAGGGTCTTCATCACAATATTGCCCATCCGCGGGGTCCTCATCGGAGGAAGTTCGAGAAAAAAATCGGCCTTCTCCCCCGGGAGGACTTTCGATGCAATAAACCCCGTTAGAACAAGAACAAGGAATACCGTCGCCACCCACCAGACGGCTACCCTCGCAGGGAAGGCGCTGACCATTCCTAGCATGACCCCGAGCTGGGCGGAGCACGGGATCGCAAGGGCGATAAGGAAGGTCGCTATGACTCGCTCCCTCTTCGTTTCGAGTATCCGTGTCGTCATTGTGGCCATGGTGCCGCAGCCCAGGCCCAGCACCATGGGGAGCACCGCCTTGCCGTTGAGTCCTATTTTTGCGAAGGCGCTGTTGGTAAGTACGGCGATCCTCGGCAGATACCCGCTGTCCTCAAGGAGGCCGAAGGCCATGAAGAAGGTTGCCGTGATAGGCAGAATGATCGCTACCGAATAAGTAATTGCCATTGTAAAAATTCCGTATTGTCCTACCAGAAGGTCCTGCAGGAGGGGAAAGGGGACAAGATACCGAACGACTTTTTCCAGACCCGGACTCAGGTATTGACCGAATATCACGTTCTCAAAAAAATCGACCAGTACGCCCGCCCCGAATTTCCCTACGAACTCATAAAACCCGAAGAGGACAAATGCAAGGAAGAATAAGCCCCAGAAAGGATGCATCGTCCACCTGCCGAGCCACCGTCCGAACTGTCCGGATTCTCCGCCGCTCTTTTTGAGCACTGAATTAACGACGGCGCCAGCCAGCTCAATCCTTTTTTTTGCGATGATATGTGAAAGTGGCTCCTTCAGCTTTATCTGTGCCTCGTCGCGTGCGTCTTCGATCTCTTTTATCCTCTCGGAATCGACATTTGCCACGAGCCATCCTTTCAGGCTGTCGTCTCCGGAAAGTATCATGAGGGAGATGGACCTCCTGGAGATATTCGACGCGGGCAGCAGGGCCGAAATCTTATCGATGTAGGTCTCGATGACGTCCCCGTAATCTGTTTTCATGCTGGCCGCCGACGCCGAGGTGAGAACTTCCCTCAACTGAGATATGCCTTTCCTCTGGGGGGCCACGGTGCCGATTACCCTGACGCCGAGAACTTCCTCAAGTCCCCTGTAATCTATGTCGAGACCCCGCGCCTTCGCTTCGTCTTCCATATTCAGTGCGATAACACATGGCAGGCCCATCTCCGCGAGCTGAAGGAGAAGCATGAGGCCGCGCTTCAGGTTCTTGGAATCTGCGACCAGCACGACGGTATCCGGTCTTTCCGCCAGAAGGATGTCCCGGGTAACGCGTTCGTCCTCGCTCATGGGAATAAAACTGTTTACGCCGGGGGAATCTACTACCAGGAACCTCTCGCCGTCCAGGAAGATGTTGCCGTGTGAGACCTCCACCGTTGTGCCGGGGTAGTTTGAGACGGTAACGTATTTCCCGGTGAGGAGTCCAAAAATCACGCTCTTGCCCACGTTGGGGTTTCCGGCAAGTACTATCCTTTTATATTTCTGCTTTTTTTTATCTTCTTTCACTGTCCTGCTGGCTGCACCTTTCACAAATTCCCCTTATCTCGAGGGTGTGACTGACCCCGTTGAATTTATTCTTGTCACAGATCTCGTTCTGGATTTTTTCGAGCTTTTCGGAATAAAACTCTATGATCTTACCGCATGAATCGCAGATCATATGATCGTGATGGCCATGGCCGTACCGGTGTTCGTAAACGTTGCCCCTTTCGGTCCTCATAGCCTTCTGGACGAGGCCGCTTTCGACGAGGAGGCTTAAGGTCCTGTAAACGGACGCCCGCGAGGCCTTAAGTCCGGAACTCCTTATCCTGAGGTAGAGGTCTTCCGGATCAAAATGATCGTGGCAGGAGAAGACCTCTGTGAGGACCGACATCCTCTCCTTTGTAAGTTTGAGACCTCTTCCCCCGAGAAAATCCCTGAAAATTTTCTGTTCCATACCCGGTAGTCTAACTGAAATTGAGATTAAATTTCAATTGACTGGCGGCTCTTTTTTCGGGCCTGGCGCAAATTTACATTTAATCCGGTTTTGTGCTATGGTTAAAACTTGTAACAGGGAGTTGTGTTCGAGGACCCGCGGCGGTACTGAAACTATTCAGATCGGAGTGATGAAATGGTCAAGAAAATAGTCCTTGCCTATTCAGGCGGGCTGGATACATCAGTGGCGATAGAATGGCTGAAGGAGACCTATGGAGCGGAAGTGATCGCATTCTGCGCTGACCTGGGACAGGGCGAGGATCTGAGGCTGGTAAAAAAGAAGGCCCTCCAGACCGGCGCTTCGAGGGTGTACGTCGAAGACCTGAGAGAAGAGTTCGTCAGGGACTATATATTCCCGATGCTCAGGGGGAACGCCGTATATGAGGGCTTCTATCTGCTTGGGACGTCGATCGCCAGGCCGCTTATAGCAAAGAAACAGGTCGAAATAGCCGATAAGGAGGGCGCTGACGCGGTCGCACATGGCGCCACGGGCAAGGGAAACGATCAGGTAAGGTTCGAGCTGACCTGTTACGCTCTCAGGCCGGATATAAGGGTCATAGCACCCTGGCGGGAATGGACCTTCAATTCGAGACAGTCGCTCATTGATTACGCAAAGGCCCACTCCATTCCGGTCACTGCGACAAAGAAGAAGCCCTTCAGCACCGACAGGAACCTCTTCCATATAAGTTATGAGGGGGGGATACTCGAAGATCCCTGGGCAGAACCGCCGTCAGATATGTACACAATGACCAGCCCGCCGGAGAAGACTCCGGACAGACCGGTCTATGTCGAGATCGGCTTTGAAGGCGGCGATCCTGTCACGCTTAACGGGAAGAGTCTTCCACCGGCCGTTCTGCTGGAAAAGCTCAACAAGATCGCAGGGAGACACGGAGTGGGGAGGGTTGACATCGTAGAAAACCGGTTCGTAGGCATGAAATCGAGGGGGGTATATGAGACACCCGGCGGGACCGTCCTGCACGTGGCGAGGAGGGCCGTCGAATCTATCACCCTGGACAGGGAGGTCGCCCATATGCTCGATTCGCTGAGCCCCAGGTATGCCGAAATGATTTATTACGGCTACTGGTTTTCGCCCGAGAGGCTCGCTCTCCAGAAAATGATCGATGAAGTGCAGAAGGGCGTCACCGGTACGGCGCGTCTGAAACTATACAAGGGCGGCTGCCTGACGGTAGGAAGAAAATCTCCGTATTCCCTGTACGACGAGAGGCTGGCAACGTTCGAGGCCGAAGATGTCTATAACCAGAAGGACGCCGAGGGCTTTATAAAACTGCAGGCCCTCCGTCTGAAGGCCAACAGGTTTCTCAGGGACAGAAATGTCTGAAGCGAGGTACTGGATAGGGCTGTCACTTGTCCCTGATGTCGGGCCGGTCATGTCCCGCAGGCTGCTTGCCCTTATGGGAACCCCGAAAAACATATTCAGTGCCGGGACGAAGGATCTTCTTTCCCTGAAGGGCTTCAGGAAGGAAACGGCCGACCATATAAGAAACTTCCGGCTTTGGGATGAGGTGGAACGCTATGAAAGGGAAACGGAGAAGAAGGGCATAAAGGTCGTAGGATATAATGATCCGCACTACCCTGCCCCCCTCAAAGAGGTTGAAGCCTCTCCTATAGTCCTTTATATGCGTGGCGAGTATCTGCCGGACGACAGGTTCGGCATCGCTATCGTGGGTTCCAGGAAATACACTGATTATGGAGAGGCTGTGACGCAGCGGCTCGCCGGGGAACTTTCGGCCGCGGGCTTCACGATCGTCAGCGGCATGGCCAGGGGGGTGGACACCCTGTCCCATAAGAGCGCGCTCGTATCGGGCGGAAGAACTATCGCCGTACTGGGTTGCGGCCCGGATGTATGTTATCCTTCAGAGAACAAGGGCCTTATGGAAAGAATCGTGCGATCAGGTTGCCTGATCAGCGAATTTCCTCCGGGCACGCCTCCCAACAGGGAGAATTTTCCGAGGAGGAACAGACTGATCAGCGCCCTGTCCCTCGGAGTGCTTGTAGTCGAGGCCGCGCTGGGAAGCGGATCCCTCATAACCGCGAATTATGCCGTCGAACAGAACAAGGAAGTGTTCGCCGTGCCAGGCAATATTACCTCCCGCAATTCAGAAGGTACAAACAGGCTTATCAGGCAGGGTGCGAAGCTGGTATTGGAAGCTGGCGATATAATTGAAGAGCTTGCCCCCGTGCTCAAGGGGTTCATCACCGAAAGGAGGGAAGAGGCGGTCGAATTGTCAGAAGAGGAAAAGAGTCTGTGCCGTGTACTTTCGCGGGAGCCGACGCACATCGACGCAGTATCGAGAGAAGCGTCGCTGCCTTCGCACAAGACCCTGGAAGTGATGCTTTCGCTGGAATTGAAGGGGGTTGTAAGACAGTCCGGCGGCAAGAGATTTTATTTGGCGTGAGGTGAACTTGTCAAGAAAACTGCTGCAGATTTTGAAGATGATAACGAAAGATTTAAAAGATGTGGAATTTTATTCCGAAGAGATGCTGAACACCTTTCCCTACGACGAACAGGAACTTCTTGATCTGGGAGAAGAACTGGCCGAGATAGAAGGAGAAAAGGGGATGAACGAAGACGAGCTTGATATACTCAAGTCGCTTCTTGTTTATATATTATTAAGGAAGAGTTCATTCGAAAAGGAAGATATTTACT
>JBJKPE010000173.1:0-4289 GCA_046706685.1 Thermodesulfovibrionales bacterium
GGATCTTCTGTGTTGGTGCGGTGAGCATCGTACTGGGCTCGGTGTTCGGGACGAGTCTCGGTTATGTGGTGGATGTGATAGGCAGCCTCGGCAAGGTTAAGAAGGCCGAGGAGGTGAAGGTCCGCAGTTGAAGGTCTTGGTTACCTCCCCTGGGCCCCTGTTCATGCAGGGGCCCTTTTTTTTGTGTTTAGCCCAGATTATTCATGAATGTGCGGCGGGACCGAGGCCCCTCTCTCATTCCTGCCTGCCGGCAGGCAGGCAGGCTCGCTGCGCTCCGAGGCTTTTGCCTCCTTATTCTCTCTGTGCAGACTGCAGGACTACCGGCAAAAGAAACCGCTCGGGACCTCAGTTCCACCTTGCTCCGATGCCTGACGTTCGAAGTTTATGAATAAAGTGGGCTAAGTGCTTGATTTTGTTATAGTGTTAGCTGCCAAGCCAGCAGGCGGATGTACTTTCCCTTCCTGATATATTGTAAAATAAACCGGGAATAGACAGCGTGCTGATAGCGGCGGATATAGGAAATTCTTCGATAAGCATAGGTTACTTTGCCGACGGAAGGCTCACTGTGCAAAAAACAGATTCCCGCAGCCTTGTCGATGCGGATGAATGTGCTGCGCTGGTGCGTGATTTTATTGACCGGAACAGCTTAGAAAATGAAGAGATTAGCTGTATAATATCATCAGTGGTGCCGAGCCTTACAGGGAGAGTAAAAGAGGGGCTCGCGCAACTGTCCGGTGGAGAAGCTGCAGACATTCTGACCGTCGACAACAGACTTTGCTCCGGGCTTGAATTGAAGGTAGATGCACCCGAAGAAGTAGGGGCGGACAGAATTGCAAACGCGGTCGCAGCCCGCAGCCTTTATCCTCTTCCCGTCGCGGTCGTTGATTTCGGAACCGCCACGACGATAACGGTCGTCGATGCAGAATCTCGCTACATCGGCGGTTCAATAATGCCTGGCCTGGGACTTATGAACGCTGCACTGGAAGAGGGGACCTCAAAGCTGAAGAAGGTAGAATTGGAGGCCCCTTCAAGGGCTCTTGGCGCTGACACCGCCGGATGTATCCTGGCGGGTCTGTTTTTTGGAACAGCCGGCGGAGTTGAAAGGATATTGGCCGAGATCGAAAGCGAAACGGGGTACGCGCTCACTGTAGTAGTAACGGGCGGGTACTGCCCTGCGATAGAAAGATTCATAAGAAGAGCGCACTACGTTAATTCGCACCTGACTCTTCAGGGACTTAAGATGCTCCACGAGAAAAACAGGCGTAAATGAATTGAAAAAGTGCCTCTTTCTACATGTATGAGCGAGGTGTTGAGAGTGAAGATCGAGAAAATCTTGTTCGCTACGGATTTTTCGGAGGGCTCCACAGTTGCCCTTCCCTATGCGGTTGACATCGCGAGGCAATATGGCGCAAAGCTGTATCTTGTTCACGTCGTGTATGACATCACAAAGGCGACCGGCTGGTATGTTCCCCATGTGGCCGTAGGCGAAATATACGATGAAATCGAAAAAAACGCGAGGGCCGAGATCGGTAAGATCGATTCTGCTGAATTGAAGGGTTTAAAGGATGTCGGGCAGGTTATACTAAAAGGTACTCCCTACGAGGAGATAATCAAGTTTGCGGAGGATAATGAGGTGGATCTGATTGTACTGGGCACACACGGCCGGAAGGGCATAGACAGAGTCCTTTTTGGCAGTACTGCAGAACAGATCCTGCGCAACGCGCCCTGTCCTGTCCTTTCTGTGAGGCTCCAGCCGGGGAAATGAGAGTTTATCTGTCCGAAAATGCATTTATAGATCTCTTGTTGAGTTCCGCCGAAGTATACAAGAGTGAGTGCCTCGGATATCTGCTTGGTTACAAACTTGAAGACAGGTTCATAGTGGAACACGCCTTCAGCTTCCAGACAGCCGACAGAAAGCCGAAGGGAGTTATGACGCATCACAGGAACCACAAGAAGATTGACCCCATCCTGGCGCGTTTCGACCGGCTCCAGATTATAGGTGACTACCATTCGCACACACAGTTCGGGGCCGTCAAGGGACTCCCCTGCCCAAGTCCGGAAGATGTCAGCGGGATGATCAAAGGCCGCGTTTACCTTATAGTTGCAATAAACAACAACAGGAAGACGATGAAATGGGCTGAAAACAGGGACCGTACGATTTCAGGCTCAGTGGATCAATACTTCTTCAAGATCTCCGCATACTTCCTGAACAGCAAGTCGCTCAGGAAGGCAACTATACACTGTCCCTTCCCTCCGGGATTCTGATCCCGACCATTGGGAATATGAGAGGGCGCTGACACCACGGAAGTTTCTAAAGTGACATTCAAGAAGTTCATCATCTTTTCCATAACGGTTCATGCGGCCGTTCTGCTTTTCATATATTTCATGCCGGCGCCGAAGCAGCAGAAGCCGCGCGAACTGGTTGCCACACTTGTGACGCCTGAGGCTCCGGCTCCGCCGCCGCCCGCCCTGAAGAGGCTGCTACCAGTTCCCCCGGCGCTAAAGAAGGCCCCCGCTCCCCGTATGCCACACCCCAGGATGCGGCCGGCCCCGCCGCACATCGCCGTCAAACCCCTTCCCCTGCCTCCTGAGTTAAAGCCGATAGTTCCGGGCGAGGGACCGATCACCAGAGGAAAGACCCTTCCGCCCCCTAATGTAATTCCGAAGGGGGGAAGGGGCGGCGGGGAAAAGGGCACCGGAAAAGGGACGGAGAGATATTCAAAATCCGGCCCTTCCCGCTATGGTAAATCCTTCGACCTCTTCGACAGAGGCATTACCGAAGAGATCGCCAGGAAGGATACAGGAGGCGCGAAGCAGGAGGAAGGCGGCAAGGATTCTCCAATCACCATGAATACAAAAAACTACCTCTACGCCCCTTACCTGTCTCTGCTGCGTCAGAAGATCGAGAGTATATGGGTCTATCCGCCCGAGGCTGCGGCCAAGGGACTTTATGGTGATCTGCAGATACGCTTCACGATAAAAAAAGACGGCACCCTCGGGGCGGTAGAACTCGTGCGCACTTCGGGCTACCAGATGCTCGATGCGGCTGCGATCAAGGCGCTGAAAGACGGCGCGCCATACTGGCCTCTGCCTGACGCCTGGAAGAAGAAGGAATACACGATCCTCGGGCACTTCGTATACAGTACGTACGGCTGGCGCGGGATTCAGTAGCGACCGGCCGAGTACTTCTCTTATTCCTCTCCTTTTCTAGATAGCTTAGGCTGTACCACACATTGTGTGATATAATAGTGAGTGTCTATTATAACCAAGAAAGTCGGGAAGAGGTCCTATGCCTACCTCTCTACCCGTGAGGGCGGTAAGGTGACCCAAAAATATCTCGGGCGGTTGGGGGATCCCGAATGCCAAAAAATGATAGCCGTTTTGCAGGAGACAAAGACTGTTCCCGAAAAGTTTCGATCATTGCTATGGGACGCGCGACTTGAAGATATTCATTTGAAAAAGAACGCGGCCTACGTTATTGAACGGGTCCTCGAACTGGGAGACCTGGAAGCTGCGAACTGGCTGCAGAGAACCTACACCACGCAGAGGATACTCCAGGTCCTTGCTTCAAGCCGACAATTGAGCAGGAAATCAAGAAATTTCTGGAATATCTGGTTTGACGTTGAAAACTCATAAAGAGTGCCTTCCCGCACCGGGATGGACAGTCCTTAGGAAATTGCGCGGTATTATCTCCGGATATGGCTTCGTTCTCGCCGGAGGCACCGCATTGGCTATACAAGAGGGCCACAGGATATCCTATGACCTCGACTTCTTTACATCTCGCGATTTCCTGAACGAAAGGGTGATTGCGGCCGTCAGGAAGGTAACGACGAATTTCCATCTGATGTTTGAGGAAGAGGGTAGCCTTACCATGGAGATCGAAGGAGTAAAGGTTTCCTTCCTCAAGTATGAGTATCCCTTCCTTGATGAGACAGTCAAGACAGAACAGGTTCCGCTGGCCGGTGTCCTCGATATCGCGGCTATGAAGGTGATCGCCGTAAATCAGCGGGGGGTAAAGAGAGATTTTGTGGACCTTTACGCTATTCTGAAGGATGTTCCATTTCACAAGGTTGCCCGCCATATGATCAGGCGCTTTGGCAAAGAAAGAATTAATCCTGTTCATATAGGGAAGTCGCTGGTCTATTTTGCCGACGCCGATACGAACCCTGATCCTGCATATCGAAAGGGCCGGATAATAGGCTGGGAAACAATCAAAGAGTTTTTCAGGGACCACGTCAGACAATTTGTGCTCGACCTTGAGGCGGCGAAAAAAGAATCAGACAGTCTCC
>JBJKPE010000174.1:0-12726 GCA_046706685.1 Thermodesulfovibrionales bacterium
TCCCGAAGGCCATCGCGAAGGCGGCGTCTCCCAAAAAAGCCAGTACGGTGTGTATCCCGAGCCAGTAGCTCTGGAGCACCGGGCTGAGCGGTTCTATTTTGCGGGGGAGCACGGAAGACGAAAGCATAAGGACGAATACCACCGGCATAATGAAAGAACCCAGCAGTCCCAGCCGGTAACGGTACTCGAGAAAGAAGAAAATGAGCACTATGCACCAGGCAAAAAAGGAAGCCGCTTCGTGGAGGTTTGCTATCGGAATATGACCGGAAATAACGTACCTTGCGACAATATTGGAGGTATGAAAGAGGAAACCTATCCCCGCCAGGGCGAGCATGATGACCGACGTTGTCTTTGTCCCCTTGAAAAGCTCCAGTACGCAGACAATTGCGGAGGCGAAGTAGAAGGTGAGAGCGATCTCGAAAAGCATCACTTCCATCAGAAACAACCAAGCTGACAGTTCTTGATCTTGATGCCGAGCTCGTTGGCAGCGTTTCCTACTTCCCTGGGTTGTAACCCCAGAGACTCGGCTATCTTCATGGCGGCCGAGCAGGAAAGCTTTCCATCAACAGCTTTTTTGAGCATCTCTTCCTTCAGTTCTTCTTTCATTGCGAAAACCTTAAACTCGCTGAAAATACAATGCCCCTCCTGGGGCATTCCGGCACCATAAAGAAGACGGATTTTCCGGGAAATAGCGTCTTAATTTTACAATATAAGGATTTAAAAACACAATTATAGGAAGACTCGGCTATCGGCCTTGCACGATTGGCAACGGGCAATCGGCAAAGAATACAGAACACTGGCGGGAAGCACTGTTAATACTACAGTTGCAAAAAGTTTGTACAAGAAAGCCGGGAAAGCGGCGTCATTAGCCGTGCTACAGGATGTTATGCCGTGGAATGAGGAATTCACAAATAGTGAACTCCTGCTTGGCTGTCATTCCTGCAATCCCGAAAGCCTTCGGGAGTCAGGAATCCTTCTGAAAGCCCGGAAAGATTCCCCGCGAGGGTCGGGAAATGACAGATTACATGACTTTGCCACATGATGATGCTTTTGCAACGTTAGGGTTAACTGTTCTCAGGGGGTCTGGACCCGTAAGTGTCCGTTTCGGATAACTTCCCGGCCATAGCAGGCTCATTGTATTCCAGTGCGCCCGGTATGAGCACCTTACGGGAGGTCAACAGCGGTTTGAAAATACCGTCCGCTCCACGATGACCAATTTCGGCGATCACCTCTCTGCCATTTACGCCGACATTGAAGAAAGCGCCGCCCACCTTTTTCCGGATTGCGATGTTCAGGAAGGCGCGAGAATCTGTTCCCCCGGTTTTTCCGCGCGTCACGTCAAAGAAACGCATTTCGAGTTCGCCCTGCCCCCCTCCGGAAGGTATTTCCCAGCTGGCGTAAACTACATGGGGCTCGACCGGAATGAGAAAGAACTCGCTCTCGCCATATTCTTGGGGGAGTTCAGCAGGCAGGAGTTCTTCGATAGCCATCGGACGCGCCGCGGCAGGAGATTTTACTTCCTCTGTTTTCTGCAGCATATTACTCCTGTCTCCGGCCCGTTTTGGAAAAGCCTGGGCCGAAGATTTCTTCTCTTTCGCCGAAAGATCTGGTTTAACTTCAGCGGTCCTGTCGGATTTTTCCTCAACGGGCAATCGTCTTGCCAGATTCGCTCTTTTTGGCTTGGGAGACATGGAAGCAGTCTTCCTTAAATTCTTCGCCGGTCTCGTAGTGCTTACTGTCTTTGGCGTTTTCGCTTCCCCTGTGTCCTTCTTTGCGGGAGTTTTCCTGCGGACTGCGGTCGCAGCGGATGAAGCAGCGTCAGCATGTTTTACGCGGACCCTTCCTGACCTGCTGTTTTTCTTCTTACCGGACGTTTCATCCCTGACGGTAACAGCAGCCTTGGCGGGCTTCTTCTTTTTGTTCGTCCCGGCGCCAACTCCGGAACCTTTGACGGATTTCGGAGTCGGCGACTTTTCTTTCTTGCCGGCCTCCGCTGCCTTTTTACGGAGCGGCTGCTTCTCTGTTTTTGCAGTTTTTGTCGGTCTCATGATTGGATGTGCGCTATTCTATCAAATTTCAGGCAATAAATGCAGATGGAAGGAAGGTAGAGCACGGGGCGAAAAGGACATAGAGCAAAGGACTTGTTGTACCTTCCATTTTTTTCCGTCATGACCGAAGTCTCAAACGGGCATCCAATCTCTCTGAAAACTTGGATTCCCGCCTAATATCCGCGGGAATGACGACTTTGAAGTCAAAGTTTTTGCAACATCAGAGTAGACAATAATCAGAAAATCTTCTTTCGCCCCTCTTTGCTCCATGCCCTTTGCTCCTTGCCGATTCAATGCGCCTCGGCCCAGTTCTTCCCATGTCCGATCTCGACCTTCAGCGGCACGGCAAGCTCAAAAGCCCCTTCCATTTCAAATCTCACGATTTCAGTGACAGCATCCAGCTCTCCATAAGGCAGCTCAATCAGGAGTTCGTCATGCACCTGAAGTATCATCTTTGCCTTGAGCGATTCCCGCCTGAACCTTTCCCATATGTTGATCATTGCGATCTTGATGATGTCCGCGGCGGTCCCCTGAATGGGAGAATTTACGGCCAGCCTCTCACCCTGCTGCCGCGTATTTTTGTTGCTGTTCTGCAGTTCCGGTATGGGCCTTTTTCTTCCAAGGAGAGTCGTTGCGTAACCCTTCTCCGCAGCCTCGGCGATGGTGCTTTCTACATATTTGCTTACACCGGGGTGGCGGGCAAAATACCGCTCAATATACTTTTTTGCCTCCTCTCTCCCGATGCCCAGCGCCTCGGAAAGCCCGAAAGGGGATATGCCGTACAACACCCCGAAGTTGACGGTCTTTGCGGTCCTTCTCATTTCCGATGTCACCTTGCCGAGCGGGACGCCGTATAATTCCGCAGCTGTCCTGGAATGGATATCGAGGCCTTCCGCGAATGCGTCGATGAGACCAGTGTCACCGCTGATGTGCGCCAGGATTCTCAGTTCGACCTGGGAATAATCCGAAGACAGGAGCACCTTACCCTCTCCGGCTATGAACGCCTCCCTGATTCTGTGTCCCCACTCCCCCCTGATAGGTATATTCTGGAGATTCGGATCGCTGCTGCTCAGCCGTCCCGTTGCCGTCACGGCCTGGTTAAAGGACGTATGCAGCCTGCCCGTCTGCGGGTTTATGAGAGCAGGCAGCACGTCAAGATAGGTGGTTTTGAGTTTGGTAAGACTCCTGAAATGGAGGACTTCACCCGGCAGGTCGTGAACCCCGGCGAGTTCTTCCAGAACCTCCATGCTTGTCGAATATCCCGTTTTAGTCCTCTTTGAAGGGCTGAGTCCCAGAGTGTGAAACAGCACTCTGCCCAACTGCTTCGGCGAGTTGATATTGAACTCCTCGCCGGCGAGGAAGAAGATCCTTTTCTGTACGCTTTCTATCTCGGCCTCTATTTTTCCCGACATTTTCTGCAACAGGGAGGCATCAATTCCGATGCCGGACTTCTCCATGTCGACAAGCACACGGATCAACGGCATCTCTATATCGAAATAGACCCTCTCAATGCCGGCCATCGTCAGCTTTTCGAAAAGCACCGCTCTCAACTCATAGCTGAGCGCGGCGTCTTCCGCCGCATAGGTTGCGGCTTCCTCAAGGCTGACCTCCGCAAAAGTGGCCTTTTTTTTCAGGACCTCCGGAAATGACCTTTTCTTTCTCGAAAGGTATTCGAAAGAGACTTCACCGAGACTGTGGCCCGCCTTATTCGGGTTAAGAAGGTACGCGGCGATCATGGTATCAAAGAGTCTGCCGGCTACACCGATACCTTCCTTGTCGAGCACTGTGATGTCAAATTTCAGGTTATGACCGATCTTCGAAATCCCTTTATCTTCCATGACGGGCTTAAGAATTCTTAAAGCCGTTCCCTTGTCAGCCTGTTCCGCCGCCGCGGAATGGCCCACCGGAATATAGAAGGCTTTATCTTTATTCATGCATAGAGAGATCCCGACAAGATTTTCCGTAAGGGGGTTCCTGCCGGTCGTCTCCGTGTCGAAGGCGAATTCATCTTTGAAAGCCGAAACAATCTCCGCAAGCCTCCCCTCCGATCTGACCGTCTCACAGGCGATGGAAGAGACCCCGGCCGATGGAATAAGCTTCATCAGGCTCACAAATTCAAACCTCCTGAAAAGTGGCAGAAGCGAAACCCAGTCGGGCTCCCTGAGGACGAAATCACCGATACTGAATTCGACGGGAACGGATGTGTCTATGGTGGCCAGGTCCCGGCTCATGCGGACGATGTCGCTGCTTTCCGATACCATCTTTTTCAATCTTTCTTTCGGGATCCTGTCCGGGTGACCGAGCAGTTCGTCAAGACTGCCGAACAAAGACAACAGATCTTTTGCGGTCTTTTCCCCCACTCCCCGTATGCCAGGTATGTTGTCTGCCGCATCACCCGTCAGAGCTATGTATTCAGTCACCCTTTCGGGCCCGACGCCGAATCTCTCTCTGACATAGTTTTCATCAAGGACCCTGTCTTTCATCGGGTCATATATCTTCACATTCTTATTTACAAGCTGGAGCATGTCCTTGTCCGCCGTCACTATGAATACGGCGTTTCCACTGCTCTCCGCTTTCCTGGCGATTGTCCCGATGAGGTCGTCCGCCTCATACCCCGGGGCCTCGAAGACCGGGACCTGGAAGGCGGCGACAATCTGTCTGATATATGGGAGTTGCTCAACCAGCTCGATCGGGGCTTCGGGCCTCTGCGCCTTGTACTCCTTGTACATCCTGTGGCGCGCAGTGGGTTCAGGCCGGTCGAAGAAGACAGCGAGGCCGTCCGGGCGTTTCTCCCTGATGATCTTCAGGAGCATGTTTGTGAACCCATAGATCGCATTTGTGGGGAAGCCCTCCGCGTTGGAAAGCCCCCTTATTGCATAAAAAGCGCGGTAGACATATGAATGCCCGTCGATGAGATAAAGTTCCATGGGTGATTATACCTTTACGGTAAACATGGAGTAAAATCGGCAGATGTATCATCCGTTCTATTGAAACTAAAGTTTAGTTTTTAGAAACGATCAGCCAAAAAAAGCTTGACATGAAGTTTATCTTATACGATAAGTATGTATAACAGGAAAAGAAACAGGAGGAGGTGAGGATGAACCCGGGTCTGTTTGCAAAATTGGTCAAAAGCAGCAGTACTTTGGCTGGAGAGAAAGGTCAGACGCTTGTTGAGTACGGGCTCCTGGTAATTCTGATAGCTATAGTCGTCATCCTGATACTGAAGGGGACGGGGCTGCAGGTCAACAATCTGTTCTCAACTGTGAACAGCAGTGTGGCCAATCCCTAGATGCGATTTCGCTCGAAAAAGAGGAATGCAGAAGGGGATTCGTGGATTAAGAACTTGACAGGTCACATTTATTGCGATATATGTCTAACAACGAACGAGATTAAACCATAGGGAGGTGATGTTCCTTGTAACTTTCGGCTTAAGCGGAGGTGATACTCTTTAAGTAATCATGCAGAAAGGAGGACCGGAGATGAAAGGTGTGAGGGATATGTATTACGGACTGATGGCGAGATTCTTCAATGCGGTGAGCGACAAAAAAGGCCAGACGCTTGTTGAGTATGCGTTGCTGCTTGTTCTCATAGCCATTGTCGTTATTATCATGGTGAAGGGTACGGGGAAGACCGTCAACAACGTATTTTCCAATATCAACAGTTCGCTGGCTAATCCGTAAAGAAGATTGTGTGGAAGGGTTGAGATCTCCGGGCATTCCCGCCCGGAGATCTCAGGTTAAGGTTCCGAATCAAGAGGGCAAAAATTAAGTATGAAAGAACTGAGAAAAAATAAGGGACAGGCGCTGATAGAAACTGCAATAGTTCTTGCGCTGCTGCTGATTATCCTCTTCGGCATCGCGGAATTCTCGAGGGCATGGTATACAAAGAACTCCCTGAAGAATGCGGTGAGGAGCGGCGCGAGGCTTGCGGTGGTGACCTGCGGCGTCGCCAATGCCAGTAATGTGGCTTGTCCGGGCTCCTGCCCGCCACCGGCACCCAACACGACTGCGGACTGCAGTAATTCTGGCGACAGCAGTAACAATTCTGCGATAGTCGGGGCGGTATGCTGTCAGCTCGGGCCGAACACCAGGGCTCTCACCACTGTAAGTATAGCAACTACGGCCAATGACCCCAGCGGGCTCACCGCCGATGATATTAATGTTTCGGCCTCGACGACTTTCAACTTTGTAATCGGTGGCGGAATGTGGCCGTGGGCGAAGTCCACGACTATTACCACGGATGCCACCATGAGGCATGAATGACGAAAATGAAAAGCAAGGGCTTTTTAAATAAAAAGAGAAGAAGCATAACAGACTTTCACAAGGGCATGAAAGATGCGGCATTGAAATTATCCGGGTATATGAGATGCTCTTTTTAGGCGGGATAACGAAACATCGTCGCGATATGCCTCCGTATGTGACTTTTTTATTGGAAATATCTTGAAATTTAGCTGGCAATTCTAGAAAAAGAGGGAGGCTATTATGGCAGCAAAACCCAAGGCAGTCTTTATCATCGGTATACTGGCGGTGGCTATTGCGGCGGTTGCGAGTATTTCGCTATACAACTATCTCAAGGGCCAGACGGCGAGGGTCCAGGAGGCGGTTGCCACAGGAAGCGTCGTTGTTGCCACGACGGATATTCCCGTGGGCAGCACTATCAACGCCTCGCAGGTGAAAACGGCCAACTGGCCGAAAAACGAGATGCCCCTGGGGCAGACATTTGCGTCCCCCGACCAGGTTGTCGGCAGGGTGGCGATGGAAAAATTCTTCACTGGTGACCCGATCACAGGCGCGAAGCTCGTGCCGCCCGGCGGCCAGACCGGCGTCCTGACTTATAAGATACCCGAGGGGCACAGGGCTATGACGGTTGCCGTGGACCAGGTTGCGGGAGTCGCCGGGTTCATCTCACCCGGCAACAGGGTCGATGTTGTCCTGACAACCAGCGAATCCGGGAAACAGCCGGTCAGCAAGATAGTTCTTCAGGACGTCCCTGTGCTCGCAACAGGACAGGTTGTCTCGCAGCAGGAGGGAGGCAAGCCCCAGATTGTCCCCACCGTAACGATGGACGTGACCCCCGAGAATGCCGAGACACTTGCTATCGCCAGCACTCAGGGCAGGCTGCAGCTTGTGCTGAGAAGGGCCGGCGATACCGACATCGCCAAGACTACAGGGGCCACGGTTACAAAAGTTATAGGCGGCATTCCTGCCTCACGGGTGAGAACCAGGGCTGTCGCAAGACGCGTTGTGAAGAGAAATGGGGAAAAGATGGAGAAGCCTGAAAAGGCGGCCGAGGTCATTAATGTCGAGATCCTGAAGGGCGGCAAGAAGGAAACGGCCACATTCAAGGTCGAACAGTGATAAAGCGCGGCAATGTTATATATATCAGTTATAAATAGAAGGAGGATTAGCTATGAATAGAAAGAAGAATCCATTTATTTTGCCGGCGGTTATCATCCTATTATTTTCTTCCGCTGCCCTGGCCGCGATACCTGTGACGGTGACCGTCGGAAAGGGGACAGTCATTACCCTCAAGGAGCCGAGCAAAAGAGTCTCTCTTGCCGACCCGAATGTGGCCGACCTTAACCTCATTTCGCCCACGGAGATTGTTTTGAACGGCAAGAAGGTCGGAGCGACCAATCTTATCGTCTGGGACAAGCGGGGGAAACCGACCTTTTTTGATATTACGGTAGTTGCGAGAATGGGCTGCGGGGATACGAAAGCCCTTGAGGAGCATATAAAGGAACTGGCGCCGGATTCCGACGTCAAGGCGCAATGCGAAGGCGACGTACTTGTCCTGCGGGGGACGACAAAGAACAGATATACCTGCAAAAGGGACAAGGAGCCTCTTGTCACGCGCCGGGACGAAAAGTCGATGGTGGATGTGATCGAGACTCAGGAGAAGGACACGTGCGTTGAAACCTTTACCAAGATAGAGCAGCTTGCCCGTTTTTATGCCCCGAAGGTCATTAACCTTGTGACAGTTCCCGAGGCGGAACAGATAATACTCGAGGTAAGGGTTGCGCAGGTAGATAAAACGAAGTTGAAGGAATTAGGTATCAGTTCTGTGTTCAAAGGTCATTCGGCCGAAGTGTTTACCAACCTTGTCGGCGCCCCGAGCCAGACGGCAACCACGTCGATTATCGGCGCCGCGGGTACTACTATTTCAAGCGGGGCGCAGGGGATTGCCGGAAACCAGCCCGCAATCGGTTCTTTTTACCCGATTGATCCCTTTCAGTTCGGCGTCTCTTATTTCCCGGGCGGCGTAGGCGCCGTACTCAAAGCGCTTACTTCAAAGGGCCTGGCAAAGGTACTCGCTGAGCCCAATCTTGTGGTAAGAAGCGGGGAGAAGGGTGATTTCCTCGTCGGCTCGGAGATCCCTGTCCAGACTGTCACCGGCGCGGGAGGGAACATCACACCGTCTATAACATTCAAGCAGGTTGGTATCAAAATCGACTTTGCCCCGGAGGTCCTTGAAACCGGCGCAATCAGGCTCAGGATCGACCCTGCTCAGGTCAGCAATATACAGCAATTTATCAGTCTTTCGGGAATCCTGGCCCCTATTATCGATACAAGGCAGGTCACTACGAGCGTGGATCTGAAAGACGGTGAAAGTCTCATACTGGCCGGTCTCTTATCTGACCAGATGAAAAAGAACATAACGAAGATCCCAATTCTGGGAGACGTCCCTATCCTGGGCGCGCTCTTCAGGAGCACAAGCGATCAGCTGGAGAAAACAGACCTGGCTTTCTTTATTACCCCAAAACTAGTGAAACCGATAGCTCCAGGGGTCAAGCCGGAGCTGCCGGGTGATAAACCGCTTACTCCCAAAGAGGAAGGCCAGTATGAATGGATCCCTCTTCCTCGTGGAGGCAGTGAGGCAAAATAATAATGAAGGAAGGACGCAAAATAAGTTTCAACAACAGGGGAATAGCAGTGCTCCTCCTGGCACTCGGCGTATTTCTGCTGGTACTGATCTTTGCCAGTCTCGGTATTGATATCGCTTATATGTACAATGTGAAAAACCAGCTGCAGGTTGCGGCGGACGCGTCCGCACTGGCCGGGGCAAAGCGGCTCGTAGTTGCCAGCGACACCGATTCGTCGGCTTTTGATCAGCAGTATGCGCGGGAAGAGGCGTGGAAGTTTGCCTGCAAGAATACGGCGGCAGGATCAAGCGTTTATGTTCAGAGCGGCATAAAGAACAAAAAGGGCAGCTGTGACAGCCCGCCTGCAGACCTGAATCAAGGCAGTAATGCTGCAGGCGGGGATATAGTGGTGGGTAACTGGAACCCGGCAACCCATATCTTCCAGCCGGCCACAGGGAGCACAGGACTTCAGATCAATGCGGTAAAAATTGTCGCGAGGAGGACTGCCGGGTCGCCGGGAGGCACGGTAAAGGTCTTCTGGGGCCAGGTTATGCGTCTCATTGCCTCCGACTGGTCCCATATGAGCGCCGCCTCGCAGGCTATCGCCGCCCAGGAAGGCCCCGGCAAGGGCCCTTTTCCGATCTGCGCGATCGACTGCGGAAGACATACGCCTCTCGTGGCGCCGGCAGGCACGCCGCCGGGTACGAGGTTTACCTTGCAGAATCCCACTAATCCCCCGCCCCCGCCTTATATCGGATGGACGGCCTTTTATGATAATGACACGAGCACCTCTAACGTGACTGATTACATTCTAGGACAGAAAGAAGCGCCTTCGGACTTGTGCGGTACTTGTATCAAGACAAACGAGGGATTACTGAACCCGGCGATTTGTGCGATCAGGCAGAGGATAAATGAAAGCGGGATGGATTATACGATAGGCGGCCAGACTATACATGGCTGGGAGGTGTTGGTTCCCATTTTACCCCAGGATTCTACATGTCCGGGCGGGAAGAGCGGGTGTATTGGCAACCCAGGTTCCCAACCGGGAGACCCCTATCCTGTTGTCCAGTATGCCTTGGCAATTATAACGGATGCCAGTCCTCAAGGCTCAGGCACCTGCTCCGGCCCGTGGCCGTATCCTGTGGGAGCACCCGGAATTGTTATGGTCGGAATGGGGCCGGGTGGGACCGAGTCGGACGGAACGCCTTATTCGACAATCGCGTGTCTGCCGTGCGACGATCCGACATTTGCCACCCCGGTTCAGGTAAAACTGGTCAAGTAAGAATGAAACTTGGAAAGAAGATAATGATCAGGACGAAGAAGGGCGAAAAAGGGATAGCCATCATCTGGCTGGCCATGTTGCTGCTTCCTCTCATCCTGGCATTCGCCGGCCTTGCCGTCGACATCGCCTATATGTATGTGGTGAAGAACAGCCTTCAGGTTTCGGCCGACGCCGCTGCCCTTGCAGGCGCCGCCCTTATCGGGAATGCCGACGACCTGACACAATCAGCCGCAAGAAGTGAAGCCATAAATTATGCGGCCAAGAACACGGCTGCGGGAAGGTCCGTCCAGCTGGCTTCGGACGGGACTAATGGGTTGTCGCCGGGCAACGACGTAACAGTAGGCTTCTGGGATGCGGCAAATCGGAAGTACACCGCCGGGCAGACCCCGGTGAACGCCATAGAAGTCAGGCCCAGGAGGACTTCCGATTCGCCCGGCGGGCCGGCGAGCATTTTCTGGGGCCCGATATTGAGTTTCTTCGGGAGGAGCTGGTCTGTTATGAGCGCGGCCGCCCACGCCGTCGCTGCAAAGACGCCCGGAGGGCCCCTGGCGGTTCCACTTTGTGTTCAGGCCTGCGGCATGAATACGCCTTTAAGTGTCACGTCGCCAAATACAACTTTCGGAACGAGGTTTTATGCGAAGACTGGGGACGGATCCCCGAACTTCGGCTGGACGACGTTCCTCGACAACAGCACAAGCCAGCCGGACATAACCGACTATATTACAGGTAATCAGACGCCGCCCCCGATCTGTCAGAAATGTATTTTTACCACGCAAGGCATAGTTAACCCCTCTTTCTGCGCTATACTGGAAAAGATCAGGACCGAAGGCTCAGATTATATGGTGAACGGCGTGAAGGTCCACGGGTGGAAGGTCACGGTGCCGATACTGCCCGATATTCCTTGCGCCGGCGGAACCGGCCACGGATGTTTCGGTGATCCGGGATATCAACCCAAAGACCCTTATCTGGTAACACAGTATGCCCAGATCATCATAACCGATTCCATACCCTCGGGGAATTGCCCAGGGGTCCCGGGACCATACAGCGCGGGGAAGACCGGTCTTGTCATAGTCGGAATGGGGGCAGGGACAGGCGGAAACTCGACGATAGAGTGTCAGGGCTGTGATACGCCGGCGGGACAGGCGTTGCTCAGCAGCAATGCAAAGCTGGTTGAATAAAGTATGAAACTTTGCGGGTTGGTATAGAGGGAGGAATATGCCGCAGAACATTTCAGTGGTGATCATAGAAAGCGACGTCGAGTCATTGGAGAGGATGATGAAATATATCTCCGCTCTCGGCGACCACGTAACAGTGGAGGGTGCGGCGAGTTCCTTTGAAAGCGGCTTTGAACTGGTCCATAAAAAGAAGCCGATGGTCGTTATCCTGGATATAAGCGACGGTAAAGGCGGGGCGGACATCGAAAGGATCTCCAGGATCCTCGGCAGTTTTCCGCAGACGACCATATTTGTCGTTTGTGACGACAAGTCGTCCGATACCATACTCAGGGCGATGAGGGCCGGCGCGGCGGAGTACCTGCTCAAACCGGTTTCCGACTCCGACCTCGGTTCCGCCCTGCAGAAACTGGGCAGGCTCTGGATCGTAAAACCGTCTCCTGAGATGGAAACGGGAAAAATTTTTACAATTTTCAGCCCGAAGGGAGGGGTGGGGGTAACTACCATTGCAATAAACCTGGCAACGAACATCTACGAAGCAACCAGGAGGCCTACCATTCTTGTAGACCTGGACCTCGACGCGGGTGACGTTACCACATTTCTGAACCTGAAGCCCTCTTATACGATCAGCGATGTGACCCTGAACATAAGCCGTCTCGACAAGAGTTTTCTCAGAGGTGTCATAACCAAGCATGAGTCAGGCATATTCGTGCTGGCTGAACCTCAGAAGGTAGAGGAGGGAGTCTCAATATCCGGAGCGGACCTCAGGAAGGTATTGAGCCTGTTGAAGACCATGTTTTCATATATCGTTGTAGATACCCAGACCGTCCTGGATGAAAGGACCCTGGCTGCTATCGAGACATCGGATATGATTCTCCTTACTTTCATTCTCAGCCTTCCGGGCATAAAGAACATCCAGAGGTATTTGAATTACTTCGACAAGACTGTTCCCCGGAACAAGTTGAAGCTGGTGGTGAACCGATATCTGAAGAGGGGAGATATCAAACTGGAGGATGCTGAAAAGGTTCTCAATTATCCCATTGAGTGGAATATACCGAACAGTTACGACGACGCTATAACCTGCCTCAACAAAGGGGTGCCGATCAGCATGGGAGCTCCGAAGTCGCAGCTCAATGCTGCGTTCCAGGACCTTGCAAGGAATATGGCGGGTAAAAAGTAAGGAGGAATCCAATATGGAATTCGGCGATAGTGTGAGCCGGCAGTCAAGAAGTTCAAAGCTGGATATATACCAGAACCTGAAGAGCAGGATACACAGGAGGCTCCTTGAGAAACTGGATTTCTCGAATCTCGACCTGTTGCCCCACGACGTGCTCAGGAAGGAGGTCGACAAGGTTGTGGAAT
>JBJKPE010000175.1:0-16636 GCA_046706685.1 Thermodesulfovibrionales bacterium
GATTTGAGTTTATAGATAAGGAGGTAAGAGAAATGGCACAAGGAACCGTTAAATGGTTTAACGACAGCAAGGGCTTCGGTTTCATTACCAGTGAAGACGGAAGCGATGTTTTTGTCCACCATACGTCTATCCAGGGCAACGGCTTTAAGAGCCTTGCCGAAGGTGACAAGGTCAGCTTTGACGTAGAAAAAGGCCCTAAGGGTCCCAAGGCGACCAATGTCGTCAAACTGTAATTAAGCGAGCGAAGCCCCTTCCACCCGGGAGGGGCTTCACACCGGGGGATACATGAACAATACTATGAACAGCAGAAGGAATACATCCAGGAAAGAGAGGATACAACAAAGGCTTGACGCGGGCTTTGTTGAAACGGTTTTCCCCGGGGTTGCGAGCATTGCAGTCAGCATGATATACAGCCAGAGGGGAATAGCGAAGGCCTTGCCCCGCACAGTCAATTTCTTCCCGAGCAGCTATGCTCTCTTCAGGGTGGACTGTCTGAACAAGACCTGTATCGACGGCGGCTTTGATCTCACGGATGTCATAACTTCGATGGTGAAGAACGGCAAAGCTAAGGCAAAAGGAGATCTCAGCTGTGACGGCGAAGGCGTGTCGGACGGACACTCGACCATTGTTTACGAAGTCGCGATAGAATACGTTTAACCCAACCTGCGTAACGAACCGGAGCAGGGTCGGCGAGTTGCAGCCCTGGGAGCCGGAGTCCCGGATCAACGCACCTTCTTCTTTATTATTTCTTGTGTGCAGTGCAACGTCTTGGGGAAAAAGTCCTGCAGGGCTGTGAACAGCCTTTTTTTATCTGATAAACGATCGAGCATGTAAAATATAGGGTGACGTACGGCCAAAAAATCCTGCCCCATTAATCAGGGAGTTCTAGATGGTGGAGTTTAAAGACCGGAAGTAAAGGCATTCAAGGTGGATGTCGATTATTCGTCCGCTGCCACCGAGAAATTGAAATGGATAGGTGCAGCAACTCTCGGGTATTTCGCCCTGCCGCTCTTTATCCTTTGCCTGATGGGGGCTTCGATTATGGCATTTCCTTTCATGTTCCTTAAAGGCTGTCTTATATCGAAGGGAATGTGAGGGGTTTCTTTAACCTGCATCAAACTAGACCCGCACGGCTCTTATAGTATAATGGAATATAATGACGGAAGAAGGCTTGACGACTAAAGGCGCCCTCAGCCTCCACGAGCTTAACAGTATCATTAAATCCGTTCTTGGAGATGCATTTCCGGATGCCCGCTGGGTGACCGCGGAGATCGCTGATATGAAAAGCAACCGGAAGGGCCATTGTTATCTCGAACTCGTCGAAAAAGAGGAAGACAGGGTTATTGCGCAGGTCAAGGCGACTATCTGGGCTTATGAATACAGGAGGCTCGGCCTCAAATTTGAGCAGGCGACGGGGCAGCCACTGAAACCGGGGATGAAAATCCTCCTTCTGGCCGCCGTGGTATTTCACGAGGTCTACGGCCTGAGCCTGACCGTCAGGGATCTCGACCCGGCATACACCATGGGAGAGATGGCCCGCAGGAAGAAGGAAGTTATCGACCGTCTCAGGAAAGAGGGCATCATCGACCTGAATAAAGGCCTTTCGCTGCCGTTAGTGCCGCAAAGGATAGCGGTCATCTCCTCTCCTACGGCTGCCGGGTACGGCGACTTTTTCAATCAGCTTGACGGGAACGGGTACGGTTACAGATTCACACACACTCTCTTTCCGGCCATGATGCAGGGAAACGAGGCCGAGAGCTCGATCATTTCGGCGATGAACGATATAAGAAAAAAGAAAGACCTTTTCGACGTTGTTGTGATAATCAGGGGCGGAGGGTCTGTTATCGACCTGAACTGTTTCGACAGTTATCCTATTGCGGCGGAGATTGCGAAGTTTCCCCTCCCCGTTATTACCGGAATTGGACATGAGAAGGACGACACGGTCGCGGATATGGTGGCACACACCAGAATGAAGACGCCGACTGCCGTAGCCGAGTTTCTCATATCAGGGTTGAAGGCGTTTGAAGAGAAGATCACGGACATCAGGAAAAGACTCCGTACATCTGGGGAGAGACTATTCAAGGATGTGAGATACAGATTGCAGGGCATTTCCCGGAAACTTTCCTATGTGCCGCTTCGCATCTCCTCAACTCATGACAACAGGCTTTTGATATGCCGGAAAGATCTGTCGAGCTTCGTGAGGCAGATGCTGAAGAAGCAACATGAAAAAGTCAGCTATATGGAGCAGGCGGTAAAACATCTAGACCCCGAAAATGTTCTCCGGAGGGGGTACAGTATTACCCGTCATAAGGGAAGGACCGTGAAGGACGGTTCCGTGCTCAGGAAGTGGGCGGTAATCGAGACCGTTCTGCATAAGGGAGTGATTACGAGCATAGTACAGGAAAAGAAGGAGGCGGCGAAAGGTGAGCAAAAACAAACAGATATCCTACTCCCAGGCTTTGACTGAGCTGGAGAAGATAATAAGCCATGTTGAATCGGAAGAAACAGATGTGGATGTCCTCGCGGAAAAGGTAAAAAGGGCCGCTTACCTGATTAAATTCTGCAGGGGAAAGCTGAGAAGCACCGAAGAAGAAGTTGCAAAGGCGCTTGCGGAGTTGGACGAAGATTCCCCTGAAGAGAAGCGGGCATCCGGGGTTCCCGAAGAGGAAACAGACGGTTACTAAAAGAGGAGGCCAGATTGTGGAAAAATGTCCTGCCTGTACCACAAGCCGCAGTCATACGGAGAAGTTTGAAAAAATCCTGTCGGCCATATCAGGTGAACTGAAAATGAGGGACATCGCGTGTGTGGATGACAAAGAGGAACTGGCGACGGCCCTGTCCGTGCTGGTTGCGGACTCTCTCGAAATCGATATTTACGAATAGTATGCTGTCTCGGTAGCGGACGGAGACGCGCTATTTCTCCTTCAGTCTTTTGTAAAAGAAGCCGTCAGCCGACCATCTGCCTCCGCCCCTGATCATGAGGAAGGTTGTGATGGCCACCACCAGTATGTGGTACTCGAAGCCCTCTCCGGCCTGCTTGCCGGCCCAGTTCATAAAAAAACCGTTCTTCCAGTGTATGAGGGCAACGGCTACCACCATATTCACCGTAATGCCGAACGCGGCCACCCTCGTGAGAAAGCCGGTAATAAGTCCGAGGGATCCCGCCGATTCGGCGAGTATGGCCAGGAAAGCGAGAACGGCGGGTATGCCGAGACCCTGCTGAAACGTATGCATCGAACCTTCAAATCCGTTTCCACCGAACCAGCCGAAGGCCTTTTGCATACCATGGGGAAAAAAGACCACACCGAGAAGAAACCTCAGGATAAAGATGGCGGTATCGTCTTCAGTCCGAAACAATTTCTTTAACATGATGTCCTCCGTGTCTGAAATTATCTAAAGTATATCAGACATTTCACGGCACGGCATTGTCATCAGAATTCGTTGATTCACGGGCAGTTCTTTATGGCTGTGCCGGTCGCCGGACTTAACCTTGCGGATGCATAAATCCTTCAACAGAAGGACGGGGGGTGCCTGAGTCCTGTTTATGCGACGGCAGGTTAAATTCCACTTCCTTCTGTTGGAAGGGACAGAGGAAGCGGAGAGAAACGGCGGAGAGTCTCATTCCCTCCGTGTTCTTGTTCCCCTTGCCGTATTTCGGATCACCCACGACCGGATGGCCGGACATTTCCAGGTGGCGGCGAATCTGGTGGAGACGCCCTGTCTTTATAGTCAGCTTGACGATAGAGGTGTCGCTCTCCGGGTCGAAGGATTCCACGTCGAACTCCGTAAAAGCCTCCTTGCCGTCGAGCGGCCGGTCTATTGTTCCCCTCCGCCCCTCCTTCCCCATGTCACCCAGGACCATTGCACGGTATTCCTTGAGGATGCGGTTTTTCCGGAAAAGTTCGGAAAGCCTTGCGGCAGCTGCACTGCTGTGGGCCAGAAGCATGAGCCCCTCGGCCTCGCGGTCGAGGCGGTGAACGAGAAATACCCGGCGTGAGGGGAAAAGCAATTCCGCCTGCCGTGTCAGTGAACAATGGTCGCCGAACGCAGTTCCCTGAGCTAGCAGTCCGGGAGGCTTGTACCATACGCTGTAATGAACGCAGTCGTTAAGGCAAACGGCCTGCGGAGGTGTCAGCGAGAGCAGCTTCTCATCATAATAGAGTTCAATCCTGTCGCCGGTACTCAGTTTAGCCGTTGCCTTGCGCAGCCTCTTCATCCCGCCTTTCTTTCTCCTTAGACGGACGGCTCCCTTATTCATCGCGTCTTTGACACGGCTTTTGGAGAGCCCGGTCCCGGAGGCCAGAAAGTCGCAGGCGGTGACAGCCTCACAGGCTCCGACGGTTTCTCTGAAGATAATATGGGTCATCACTGATTCTGTCATTCCCGTTTTCCGGCATATTTACTTGTACTAAAGGGTCTGTTAAATAAGGCCGTCGCTGCTCCACGCGAAGACCCGCTGCGAGATTCCCGACGAGCTGTAACGGCATGTAAACCGCAACGTCAGCCGATCAGCTTCCCGGAGCACGCCATATCCACCAGTTGAGGATGGATTGGACCTTGAATATCTCGGCAAAAACGCCGATGCCCAGAAATATAACGTAAATGACAAGTATCGCCAGGAAGATGTCGGGCCAGCGTTTCCTGAAGAATTCCTTTATCCCCGGCGGTTCTTTTTCGACAGAGACCTTTGACTGCTCTTTTTTAACGGCTTTCTCCATGGTCACCTCCTTATAGCCTTCCGGCAGAAAAAAACTTCACGCGACTTAATTTTAACTCCCGGGGTTTGACAATAACAACTCCGCCACTGTTTTATGGTCCCCTGCATTCCAATGAGTGCGGACCTTCTCCCTCGTTTGACCGATTGAAGCGGCCGTTGCTGACAGACGATATGAATTTTCTGCATCATTGAGGTATATTGGGTGTATATGGAGCGGGAAATAGATGAAAACAGACCGGTGAAGGAATTGCTGGAGGAATTGGAACGGCTGCGGAAAAGGGTCGACAATCTTGAATCCGGGGCGGCCGGGACCGAGGGCGGTTTCGATCAGTGCTATCGCGATCTTTTCGGAGAGTCGAAGGACGCTGTGTACGTATCCGCCCGCAACGGCGAGATACTTGATTTCAACAGGGCAGGGGTCGAACTTTTCGGCTATTCGAGGGAGGAAGTCATCGGGATGGATATTTCAGCCCTATACGCGGACCCGGGTGAAAAGGAGAAATTCCGGGAGGAGATCGAGAGGGCGGGCGCGGTAAAGGATTTCGAACTGAGGCTTCGCAGGAAGGACGGAACGATAATGGACTGCCTCCTGAGCTCGACGCTGAGACTTTCCGGCGAAGGCCAGATTTTGGGCTATCAGGGAATAATCCGGGACATAACGGAGGTCAGGAAGGCCGGAAGGGCGCTCCGGGCATCTGAAGAAAAATTTTCGAAGGTTTTTCGTTCGAGCCCCGACTGGATAGCCATCACAACGCTTTCAGACGGACGTTTTATAGAAATCAACGAGGCATTTCTGAATATTACGGGATATAAAAGAGAAGAAGTGATCGGGAAGACGTCTGCCGAGTTGAATCTCTGGGTAGCTCCCGAAGAACGGCTCAGGATGACGGACCTGCTGCGTGAGCGGCGCATTATCAGGGACCATGAGGCGGAGTTCCGGCTGAAATCCGGTGAAATCCGCACCATGCTGAGGTCTGCCGAGATCGTTGATCTGGAGGGGGAAACGTGTGTAATAAACGTGACCCGTGACATCACCGAACGTAAGCGTGCCGAGGACAAAATCAGAAGATTAAACCGGGAACTCGAGCAGAGGGTCAAGGAACTGCAGGAGGCGAACAGAGAGCTGGACGCCTTTGGACATTCCGTGTCTCACGACTTGCGGACGCCGCTCGTTGTAATAGGGGGCCTTGCACTCAGAATGTCGAAGGCCTACAGCACTGAACTGGATGAGAAGGGCATCGACATGCTCAGGGTTATCGTGGACAAGGTCAAGAAAATGGAAGTTCTCATAGACGATCTGCTTTCTCTCTCCCGGCTGGGCCGTCAGCAGCTGAAGCTGGCGGAGGTGGATCTGGCGGGACTGGTCAAATCAGCATTTGACGAGGTGAGGGCAAGCGCACCGGAAAGGGAGATTGAACTGATTACAGGCGACCTGCCGCCGGTTCTTGCCGACGGATCACTGATGCGCCAGGTTTTCATTAACCTTCTGTCGAATGCCGTAAAATTTTCGAGACCCAGAAAGAAGGCGGAAATAACGGTGAGCTGCAGCCGTGAAGGCGGCGGCACGATGTGCTTTGTTAAGGACAACGGCGTCGGTTTTTCCGCGGACCAGGCGGCGGGGTTGTTCGACGTCTTTCATCGCGCCCACCTCTCGGAGGAGTTCGAGGGTACCGGCATCGGCCTTTCCATTGTACAGCGCATCATCAGCCGGCATTGCGGACGGGTTTGGGCGGAAGGAAGGCCCGGGGAGGGTGCGGCTTTTTATTTTTTCATCCCGGAACAGAAAGGTGGGGAATGCCCGGCTAAGTAACGGTGGTAACGGCACGGAATGCTGCCGTTATGAGGGCGACACAGCAACCAGCAAGGGATGAGTTGACAACCCGTGGCAGACCTCATTCCTCTCCATAGCCGCCTCCGCCGGGGGTCTCGATTATTATCGAATCGCCGGCGCGGAGACTTAGGAGACATCTGTGTCCCAGGACAGAGGTTTCACCTGTCGCCTTCTTAAGCAGATTAACTCCCTTTTTGCCCGCACACCCTCCACTGAGTCCGTAAGGCGCGTAAACTCGACGTTCGGAAAGGATGGAGACCGTTGCGGGCTTCAGAAACCGGATCTCCCTTACCACGCCGTCGCCTCCTCTGAATAGTCCTCTCCCGCCTGAGCCTTTCCGGAGAGTGAAGCGTTCCACCCTCGCCCCGGGATGCCGCAATTCCAGTATCTCAGGGTCTGTTATCCTCGTATTCGTCATATGGACCTGGATGCCGGAGGCGCCAGGGCAGCCGGAAAGGGCCCCGCCGCCCCCCGCGATTGTCTCATAGTAAGGCGTTTCACCCTCTGCTTCAAAGAGGAGGTTGTTCATCGTCCCCTGCGAAGCGGCAGCGACCCCGAATGCCCCCAAAAGCACATCAACGATTCTCTGGGAGGTCTCGACATTTCCCGATGCGACTGCTGCCGGAAATGACGGGTTCAGAATCGTGCCGGCTGGAACTACTATATCAATCGGTTCGAGGCATCCGCTGTTGAGGGGTATGTCCGAGTCGATTAGAGTCCTGAGAACATACATGACGGCCGAATAGGTGACGGAAAGGGCTGCGTTCAGGTTGTCCGTCCCGTGCTGCTGTCCTGTTCCGGTAAAATCTATTGTCGCCCTCAGCGTGGCAGGAGGATTTGGTCCTCCGTCGATGCTGACCGAAGCCCTGATGGGCGTTCCGTCGTCCATGTGATCTTCGAAGAAGGACGTGAAAGGGGCACCTTCCTTCAGGAAGCGGGAAAGGGCCTTCCTTGTCGAGCTTGAGGCATTTTCCTGTATGTAAACCATGTAATCCCTCACCGTGTTCCATCCGTATCTCCCGATCACATGAGACAGCTCCTTGACGCCTTTGCGCGCCGAGGCTATCTGCGCCCTGATGTCGGCGATGCGTTCAGGAATATTTCGGGCCGGATAACTGCAGTCGGAAAGGACGCTGCGGAGCAGATCTTCGCGGAAGATTCCACCCCGGACGATGAGGAGAGAATCGAGAAGGATTCCCTCCTCATCGATATGAGTCGCAGAAGAGGGCATTGAACCAGGTGTCTTCCCTCCTATATCAGAGTGGTGGCCCCGTGCAGCCGTGAAGAAGATGAGCTCTCCGGCCCGGGAAAACACGGGGCAGACTACCGTCACATCCGGCAGGTGAGACCCTCCCCGATATGGGTTATTCGTCAGATAAATGTCTCCCGGTTCCATGGTGCCGCCGGCGGACTTGATAAGACCCTTGACAGTGTCGGACATCGAACCCAGGTGGACAGGAATATGGGGGGCGTTGGCCACGAGTCCGCCCTGCGAGTCAAAGACTGCGCAGGAGAAGTCGAGCCGCTCCTTCATGTTCACCGAGTGTGAGGTGTTCCTGAGGGTTATTCCCATTTCTGCTGCTGCTCCCCGAAAGAGGTTGTTGAAAACTTCGAGAAGGACAGGATCGGGCCCGACGTAATGACGTGTGAAAATCTTCCTCTCCGGTGGGGCGCCGGTGATGATAATAAAGCCGGTCTCGGTTATCTCGGCCCGGAAGCCGGGATCGATGACAACCGTAGAGATCCTGTCTAGTATGAATGCCGGGCCTTCTATGCTGCGGCCCGGGGAAATGGTGTCCCTGAAATAGACAGGGGCCTTCAATGTCCCGGCGGGGTAATAAATCTTCTCAAATGAAACCGGGGCGGGTCCGCCGTCCGCCCGCCCGCGGCCTGCCTCGAAGGGTGGAAAGAATTCTGTGGTATCCATTACCTCCGTCCTGGCGGCAACAACCTCCATTTTGTCAGTTGAGGGTCTGAATCCATAGAGCCTTTCAAATTCACTCAGGAAAGTGTCTATCGTCTCGTCAAGCGTGCCATAAGGTACTGTAATAGAGGTCTCGGCCCCCGCGGGGCGCAGATCTACCGTCCTGTGGCATACAAAATCATCCACTCTGCGGGCTCTTTCCGCAAGCAACTCGTGGTCCATTTCTTCAAAGAGCCGTCCGAGCCTGTCCCATGAATTTTCGCAGCACGGCAGGAGTACCATACGCGCTGTCCGCCGGGCCTCCCTTGCGAGTCCGATCCCGTAAGCGGACATAACTCCGCTCAAAGGATGGATGATAATCTTCGACATGCCCAACAGTGAAGCCAGAGGGCAGGCGTGCTGGCCCCCCGCCCCTCCAAAACAGACAAGGTCATACTTCCTGACGTCGAAGCCCTTCGAAACAGAAATCTCTTTTATCGCCATCGCCATCTTTTCATTGGCTACATCCAGGAAACCTGCCGCAATCTCCCAGGGAAGGAGGGAGGTGCCGGCCGCGTCGTTAATCTCCTTAGTCAGACTTCTGAATTTTTCTTCGGTGACTGCGACGTCCAGAGGGCTGTTTCTCTTCGGGCCGAAAGTCCGGGGGAAATATGCAGGCAGGAGTCTTCCGGTCATAAGATTGGCGTCGGTTATAGTGAGCGGGCCTCCGAATCCGTAGCAGGCAGGTCCAGGGTGGGAACCCGCCGATTCTGGGCCTGCCGTCATCCTCTGTCCCTCGAATCCCAGTATGGACCCGCCCCCTGCGGCGACGGTAACGATGTTCAGCGTCTCGGCCTGAAGCGGTATGTTCCCCACCTCTCTTTCATACGTCATTTCGGGCGGGCCTTCCAAACGTGACACATCCGTGGATGTCCCGCCCATGTCGAAGCCTATGACCCCGCGAGAACCCGTTTCCTTCAGTATGCCGGAAACGGCCACAACGCCTCCGGCGGGCCCGGACAGTATCGCATTCCTTCCCTTGAAGAACTCCGGGCGGCATGGGATGCCGTTACTCTGCATGAAGTGGAGCGGTATTCCCCCGGTCTCCTCCCGGATTCCGTCCATATAGTGTTGCAGGACAGTGCTTAGGTATGCGTCGACGAGTGCAGACTGTCCCCTGCTTACGATCTTTATCAGATTTGCCGTCCTGTGGGAAAGAACAATATTCGAAAATCCCTCGCTCCTCAATATCTCTTCGCAGAGTAGTTCGTGAGCAGGGTTGGCCCAGGAGTGCATCAGGACGACGGAAACGGCGCTTATTGCGGTCCTGTCGAGTGCCCTTATGTTATCGCTTAGGGCTGCAGCGTCGACCTTCTTGGCGACCTTCCCACTGGAATCCAGCCTCTCATCCACCTCGATCACAGTGTTGTAAAGAGGAGAAGGCTTAGCGGTGCAGAGGCGGAAGATGTCGGGTCTGTTCTGGTACCCTATTTCTAGGAGTCCGGAAAACCCTTTTGTAATGAGAAGCAGCACCCCGCCGCCTTTTCTTTCAAGGAGGGCATTGGTCGCCACAGTGGTCCCGAGGCGGATACCTTCTATTTCTCCCTGGGGAAGGGGAGCGTCTTTGCCCAGTCCCAGTATCCTCCTGATCCCCTCAATGGATGCGTCCCCGTAGTAAGGGGAGCTTGAAAGGAGCTTCAATGCCTGGAACCCGCCTGCCGGGTCAAAGGCCAGGACGTCGGTAAAGGTTCCGCCCCTGTCGATGGCAAATTTCCATTTTGTGTCAATGGCTTGCATGTAACCGGTATATCATACCCCATTCGGGGAGACTGCTGGTGGATCCGGAGGTATTAGGGGAGAATAAAATTTCTCATTGACCGGCATCTTTTTACTGTCTAAAATAGAGCTATATATGGTAATATAGGGGCCCGGTAGAGGGTTCATAATTTCTTCAAGAAAATTTCGTATTATATGCATAAAAAAGTATTTAATAATCATCTATAAAAGCAGAGGGAGAATAAAGGACTGAGATGAAAGAGCATGATGTTTTCGAAGAGATAATAGAGTTGGGTAAGAGGCGTGGAACGCTGACATATGATGAGATAAATGACGCCCTGCCCTCGGAGTTTTTCTCGCCGGACGAGCTTGAGGACCGGCTTGAACTGCTTAAGGACCTGGGCATCAAGGTGGTAGACAGCGAGGAAGGGGACGTATTTGATACGGAGACCCTGGAGGAAGAGGAAACCGAAGGCGATGAGAGGTCGGAAGACCTCGTTCAGGCCTATTTTCATTCCATGGGCAATATTACCATTCTCACCAGGGACGCAGAGACTGAACTGGCCAAAAGGCTGGAGGAAGGCAGGGACATTGTAAAGGAAATTGTAACTTCCCTGCCGCTTTACAAAAGAATGGAGGAGGGTCTCACAAAGACCGAGTTAGAAGAAGGCTCGGAAGAGGAGGAGAGAGAAAGAGCCGATGAGGCACTCCATCTTTCCCTGGAAATTCTTGACGGCCTGATGAATAAGGTCGGGGCGGCTGAAAGAAAGATAGCAAGGCACGGCTCCCTGACGAATTTAAAGAAGCTCATAGCGGAAAAGAAGAAAAAGAATATCAACCCTGCAAAGCTCCAGGTCGTTGCCAAGGAGGTCGGGCTTGTTTACAAGGACGCGGAGGTTGAAACGGGGATCAAGATAGACGACCTTATGACCAAGTGGGAAAGGATCATGAGGGCCCGGGCATTATATGAGGAGTCGAAGAATGAGTTGACCACGCGCAACCTTAGACTGGTAGTGAATATAGCCAAGAACTATATAGGCAGAGGGCTGTCTCTGCTGGACCTCATTCAGGAGGGAAACATAGGTCTGATGAAGGCGGTCGACAAGTTCAAATACGAAAAGGGCTTCAAGTTCAGCACCTATGCCACGTGGTGGATAAGGCAGGCGATGACGCGGGCATTAATCGACCAGACGAAAACGATCAGGGTGCCTGTCCATATGATGGAGTTTTATAACAGGGTTACCAAGGCGTCGCGCGAACTTACCCAGGAGCTGGGAAGGGAGCCGTCTGATGACGAGCTTGCGGAAAAGCTGGGTGTCCCGAAGAGAAAAGTGGAGGAGGTTTTCAGGGCCATACAGGACCCTATCGCCCTGCAGACTCCGGTAGGCGACGAGGACACCGAACTTGAAGATTTCATCGGCGACGAGACCAAACCTTCCCCATATGACGACGCAGAGAAGACCGAGTTGTCCGAACAGATGATAATGATCCTCAAGACGCTCACCCCGAAGGAAGAACAGGTCATAAGAATGAGATTCGGGATAGGCGTCGACAGGGACCATACACTCGAAGAAGTCGGGAGGCATCTGGCTATTACGCGGGAAAGGGTGAGGCAGATCGAGGCCAAGGCCCTGAGAAAACTGAAACACCCCCACAGAATGAAGGCGTTAAAGAACCTCATTACCGCCTGACGCAGGCCTGAGGGGGCTAAATGGTTTTCCTGAGTCTGACGAACCTTGTAAAGAGTCCGTTGCGCGCGACTTCCGGGACGTAACCGTTCTTTTCAAACATCGACACCGTCTTTCGCATCTCTCTTTCGCCGACCTCCACGGACGGTTCGTATATGGCAAGCAGGCCCCCTTTTTTCAACATTCTTCCTATGTTGGCGACCGCCCCGGGCTTGTCGCCGATTTCATGGAAGCTGTAATAGAGAAGGCAGACATCGGCGATGTCCCCGCCGGCGGATACCGAGGAAATGTCACCGGTGATGATCTCTATTTTGCCGGGGTGAGGGGGGACCCTCCTTTTCAGTTTTCTAACCATGCCCTCCTGGAGCTCGACCGCAATGGTCCTGCGGGCTCTGCCCGCGAGGGCCTCTGTCAGGAATCCGTTGCCAGCCCCAATTTCGAGAACAACCGAAGCCGCGCCTACTCCGGATTCATCCAGGATCTGCCGGCGGTCAGTAAGAAGCTTTCTCAGCGGATTATAGAGAATGAACGAAAGCCAGGAAGGGCATACGAGGCACATCGGGGCTCCTTTCAGCTGGCATCTTATCACAGCGGAAGAAGATTTTTTGGGTCTGAATAAACACTGCTTGATTTTAGCAGCTTTTTATGCCCTAATAATACTACAGACGGTATGGAACGTTTTCTCAATTTTACCATCCTTCCCCAGCCTGACGAGACGACGTGCGGCCCTTCTTGCCTGCATGCGGTTTACAGGTATTACGGGTACGATATTTCGCTCGACCGGGTCATCCAGGAGGTCAGAAACCTGGAGGGCGGAGGCACACTCGACGTATTTCTGGCTATCCACGCCCTCCGGCGGGGTTTCTCGGCCGTGATCTATACATACAACCTTACCGTCTTCGACCCCACCTGGTTTACCCCCGGCAGGACCGATCTGAGGGAGCGTCTGCTGGCCCAGATGGAGGTCAAAGACGTGCCGAAACTCCGTGTAGCGACAAGGGGATACCTGGAGTTCCTGGAACTGGGGGGAGAAATCCGCTTTGAGGACCTCACCACCTCCATAATAAGGAAATATCTGAAGCGGTCCGTTCCCATTATCAGCGGACTCAGTTCCACCTTTCTTTACAGGAGCGCCAGAGAGGTGGGTGACAGGGGGGAGGAGGACGATGTGAGGGGCGGACCCGCAGGCCATTTCGTCGTTCTCTGCGGTTACAACCGCGATGAACGCACCGTCCTCGTTGCAGACCCCTTTTCTCCGAACCCGTTTTCGGAGAGCCACAAGTATCTGGCTAATATAGACCGGGTCCTGTGTTCTATTCTGCTGGGAGTGCTCACCTACGACGCCAACTTCCTGCTCATCAGGCCGAACAGAATTCCGCACCGACACGCACATGCCGATCCTGATCATAGTAAATGACCCGAACGATCTGCCCCTTCACTTCGAGGGGGTGGAACTGGTTGCAGCAAAGACCTACCTGACCGATTCACGGTACGCCGTAATGCGCGGGGCGAAGGTCTTCAACCTCTGCACCTCATACCGCTATCAGAGCACCGGATACTATGTTTCCCTTCTGGCGGCTGCGAGGGGGCACAAACCCGTCCCGAACATAACCACCATACAGGACCTGAAGTCCCAGACCCTCGTACGCGTTGCCTCGGAAGACATCGAGGATCTTATTCGGAAAAGCCTTTCTCCTATACATTCCAATGAGTTTATTCTTAGCATCTATTTCGGCAAGAACCTGGCGAAGCGCTATGACCTTCTGAGTCTCCGTCTCTTCAAGCTGTTCCAGGCGCCTTTCCTGCGGGCCTTCTTCGTGTTTAACGAAAAGAGCGACAGGTGGTATCTGCACAGCATCTCGCCGATCGCGGCAAACGAGATCCCTGAAGAGCACAGGGACTTCGCCGTGCAGGCGGCACAGGAATTCTTTGGCAGAAGGCCCCGCGTATCCCGGAGGGCTGCATACAGGTACGACTTGGCGGTGCTTTGTAATCCCTCCGAGAAGGAACCCCCTTCCGACTCGCGGGCCCTGCAAAAATTTCTCAGGGCAGCCGAGTCCCTGGGGCTGGCGACCGAGTTCATTCAAAGGGATGATTTCGGACGCCTTGCGGAATTCGACGCACTGTTCATCCGGGAGACTACGAGCGTGACGCATCATACGTACCGGTTTGCACGCAGGGCCGTGGCCGAGGGGCTGGTCGTGGTGGACGACCCCGAGTCGATCCTTAAATGCACCAATAAGGTATTTCTTGCCGAGATCCTTGAGAGGCACAGGATACTGACCCCGCGGACGGTGATAGTCCACCGCGACAACTGCAAAGCGGTATGCAGCACTCTCGGTCTGCCCTGCGTCCTGAAGAGGCCGGACAGTTCTTTTTCCCAGGGGGTGGTAAAGGTCGAAAGCGAAAAGGAGCTGACCGTAAACGTACATAAAATGCTTGAAAGGTCTGACCTCATCATCGCACAGGAATATATCGCCACAGAGTATGACTGGCGCGTGGGCATTTTCGACAGGCAGCCGCTGTATGTCTGCAAGTACTACATGGCGAGGCAGCACTGGCAGATCATAAAGAGAGATCCCACGGGAAGAAAAACGGAAGAGGGGCACTGGGATACCCTGTCCGTCGAGTATGCCCCGACACGGCTGATCAAGACGGCGCTGCGCGCTGCAAACCTGATAGGGGACGGCTTTTACGGGGTTGATGTCAAGCAGGTGGGAGAAAAGTTTTATGTGATCGAGGTAAACGACAACCCGAGCATAGACAGCGGCGTCGAAGACCGTGTGCTGAAAGATGAACTCTACCTGAGGATCATGAGGGTCATTCTCCGCAGGATAGAACAGACGAAAAGGGGTTATCTTTCGTGAGGAGACGGGGACTTCACCTGTTTGAAGGCTACGGCATTGAACTTGAGTACATGATCGTCAGCGATGAGACGCTCGATGTGCTTCCAGTTGCAGACGAGGTGCTCCGTGCCGCGGCCGGGAGATACACCACCGAATTCGACGCAGGCCCTGTCGCCTGGTCGAACGAGCTGGCGCTTCATGTTATGGAGATTAAGAACAACGGGCCAGTGCAGTCCCTGAACGGCCTTGCCGAAAAGTTTCAGGGAAACGCGATGCGGATCAACAGGGTCCTGAAAAGCAAGGGGGGCAGGCTCATGCCCTCGGGCATGCATCCATGGATGGACCCGAAGACCGAGACACGGCTTTGGGCCCGAAGAAACAGGAAGATTTATGAGACCTATGACCGAATCTTCGACTGCCGGAACCATGGCTGGTCGAACATCCAGAGCGTCCATATCAACCTTCCATTCAGGGGAGACGAAGAATTCGGCAGGCTTCATGCTGCTATCCGCCTTCTTATACCCCTGATGCCGGCCATCGCCGCGAGCTCTCCCATAGTCGGCGGAAGGATATCGGGGTTGATGGACTCACGCCTTTTCTACTACAGGGATAACCAGCGTCAGGTCCCCGCAATCGCCGGAAAGGTGGTGCCCGAGGCGGTCTTCACCCGGGACGAATATGAGAGCGGCATCCTGAAGAGGATGTACTCAGGGATAGCGGAATACGACCCGGAAGGCGTCCTGGGTTATGAATGGCTGAACTCGAGGGGCGCGATCGCGCGCTTTGACAGGAATACCATAGAAATCAGGATGCTGGACGTACAGGAATGCCCGCTGGCTGATCTGGCCCTGGCGGTCAGCGTCGTGGCTGTTATCAAGGCTCTTATTGATGAGCGGTGGTCGGATACCGGGGAGCAGCGGTCCTGGAAAGTGGGACCTCTTCTGCGGGTCCTTGATGCTACGATGCGTTTCGGGGAAAGCGCCCTTATCGAGGATCCGGCATACCTTCGGGCCTTCGGTGTCAGGGCTGAACGGTCCACCGCGCTTCAGGTCTGGAAGCATCTCCGGAGTGAAGTGCTGCTTCACGACAACTTTTTTGACGATAAGATCGGGGGCGCCCTTGATGTTATCCTCCGCAAGGGGACACTCTCGAGGCGGATACTCAGGGCGGCGGGCAGACGGCCGGGCCGGGCCCGACTCAGGACTGTCTATGAAAAGTTATGTGATTGCCTCGGGAAAGGGGAAATGTTCGCTGGGTAGAGAGTTCGGCGTTATTGTCTCCTGTGAACACGCGGTGAACACCGTGCCGGAGCCCTTTGCCTCCCTCTTCAGTGGATATGGTAAAATCCTGCAAAGTCATCGGGGTTATGACATTGGAGCGTCCATACTGGCCGATCTTTTGGCCGTACGGTTCGGCGTTGCTCCCTATTTGTCGACTGTCACACGCCTCCTTGTCGACCTGAACCGCTCCTCCGGCAACCCGCGCCGGTTTTCGGAGATATCCCGTCGGCTTACGCCCCGGGAGAAAGAGGCGGTGATGAATGGGTACTACCATCCTTACCGCCGGAAGATCGAGTCGGAGATCGGACGGCTCTTCAGGGGAGGGAAGGGCGTACTTCATCTTTCGGTCCATACCTTTACCCCTGTTCTGGAGGGGAAGGTTCGTTTTGCTGACATCGGCCTTCTCTACAATCCTGCACGAAAGAGGGAGGCCCTCTTTTGCAGGGGATGGAGACTGGCCCTCCGTGCCGAGGACCCCTCATTGAAAGTACGGATGAATTATCCCTATTCAGGGAGATCGGACGGCTTCACCACGCATCTTCGTACCCTTTTTGGAGAGAAAGTCTATCTCGGGATCGAAATCGAGGTAAATCAG
>JBJKPE010000176.1:0-12761 GCA_046706685.1 Thermodesulfovibrionales bacterium
CGCTCGGCATCAGAGAGCAGATAATATTCCCCGAGATAGATTACGAGAAAGTCGAGATGGTGCACGGGCTTGATATTAATATCTGTACGTCTGCAACGAATGACAAAGAGAGCAAGGCGCTCCTGCGGCTCCTCGGGATTCCGTTCAGAAACTAGCGAGGTTCACATATGGCAAAAACGAGCATTATAGAAAAATCGAAAAGGAAGCCCAAGTTCGCGGTGAGGGCATACAACAGGTGTAAATTGTGCGGCAGACCAAGGGCCTATCTCAGGCAATTCGGGATGTGCCGTATCTGTTTCAGAACGCTGGCGCTCCGTGGGCAGATACCCGGGGTGACGAAGTCGAGCTGGTAGTGCAGGCGCAGGGGGTGAATAAAGAATGTTAACAGATCCAATAGCAGACATGCTCACGAGAATAAGAAATGCGGTTCTCATAAGGGCCGAAAAGGTCGATATCCCGGCTTCAAGGATGAAGCTGGAGATAGCAAAGATTTTGAAGGAAGAGGGTTTCATCAGGGCCTATAAGATTTTGAAGGACAAAAAACAGGGTATTTTGAGGATAACACTGAAGTATACGCAGAACAATGAGGCGGTGATTTCCGGCCTCAAGAGAGTGAGCAAGCCCGGCAGAAGGGTTTACACAGGCAAGGACGCCATTCCGAGCGTACTGGGAGGCGTGGGGATATCAGTAGTCTCCACATCCATGGGGGTTCTCGGAGACAAGGCATGCCGGCGCGAAAAGGTGGGCGGAGAAGTTCTCTGCTATATCTGGTAAAGGAGAATCAGGATGTCGAGAATCGGAAAGAAACCAGTAGATATTCCGGCGGGTGTCGACGTGAAACTGCTGGATAACAATATAACTGTGAAGGGGCCCAAAGGCGAGCTCAGATGGAGCGTTCCATCCGGGGCTCTGGTATCCGTGAAAGACAAGAGGTTGATTGTCGAGAGAACGGGAGACATCAAGAAGGTGAGGGCGCTCCACGGTCTTACAAGAAGCATTATCGCAAATATGGTGCAGGGGGTAACCCAGGGTTACCAGCGCGTTCTCGATATCACGGGTGTTGGATACAGGGCGCAGGTCCAGGGGAAAAAGGTACTGCTTTCGCTGGGGTATTCACATCCGGTTGAGTTTCAGCTCCCCGACGGGATAAGCGCGGCAGTGGACCAGAAGCAGACCCAGATTACACTCGCGGGCATCGACAAGCAGAGGATAGGACAGGCGGCGGCTGATCTCAGGTCCCTCAGGGTCCCTGATGCATATAAAGGCAAGGGTATCCGGTATTCTGGCGTGCGGCTGAAGCTCAAAGTAGGCAAAACCGGGAAAAAATAGTTTTTAGCTTTGTCTCTCTGATTTTGGAACCAGAGAACAGACGCAGGAGGCGAGATTGGTAAAGAGCAGGGAAGAAGGCAGGCAGCGACGCCATAGTCGGATAAGAAAGAAGGTCACCGGGCTGAAAGAGCGGCCGAGGTTCTCCGTATATAGGAGCTTGAACCATATTTACGCGCAGATTATCGACGATACGGAGGGGAGGACACTCGTGGCCGCCTCGAGTTTCGACAGTCAGGTAAAGGATATGAAGCAGCATAAGGGCAATATCAAGACGGCACGAGAAGTAGGAACGCTCGTTGCGAACAAGGCCCGCGAGAAGGGGATTAAGCAGGTTGTTTTTGACAGAAGTGGATATCTCTATCATGGAAGAATAAAAGCATTGGCTGACGCGGCGAGAGAGGCCGGACTGGAGTTTTAATATGATTGAAAACCGTGCAAGGAGGTAAGGTGGGAAGGATTGACCCCGAAGGTTTAACCTTAAAGGACAAGGTTGTTTACATAAACAGGGTGGCGAAGGTTGTTAAGGGAGGAAGACGGTTTTCCTTTAGCGCCCTGGTTGTAGTCGGAGACGGTGAGGGTACGGTAGGTATGGGCAAGGGCAAGGCATCCGAGGTTCCGGAAGCCATAAGGAAGGCGGTCGAGCAGGCAAAGAAATCCCTTCTGAAGTTCCCCTTGCGGGATGGAACGATACCTCACAGGGTCATCGGCAAGTTCGGTTCCGGAACTGTTATAATGAACCCGGCCCAGAAAGGGACAGGACTTATTGCGGGAGGAGCTGTGAGAGCCATTCTTGAAGTCGCCGGGATACAGGACATCGTTGCGAAATCGCTCGGCAACCATAACCCCTTCAACACTGTGCATGCGACAATCGACGGCCTGGTGAACCTCAAAGACCCTGAATATGTGGTGAAACTGAGGGGCAAGGGCGAGGAAGAGGCGCAGGAGGCGAACGGTTAAATGTTAAGGATAGTTTTGAAACGCAGCTATATAGGAATTCCGGAAAAACAGAGAAAGGTTCTTGCGGCGCTTGGGTTGAAAAAGATCAGAAGTGCCGTTAGAAAGGCTGACGACGATTCGACAAAGGGCATGATAAGCAAGGTTTCGCACCTGGTCGCAGTCGAAAAAATCGAAGACTAGTCTGGAGGATTGGCGTTTATTATGAGGATAGAAGACTTAAAGCCGGCCGCGGGAAGCACAAAGCGGACCAAGAGAGTAGGAAGGGGCGTCGGCTCCGGGCTCGGAAAGACATCGGGAAAAGGGCATAAGGGGCAGAAGGCCAGGTCGGGCGGCGGTACCGGCCCCGGATTTGAGGGCGGACAGATGCCCCTCCAGAGAAGGCTTCCCAAGAGAGGGTTCAAGAACAGGTTCGGCATAGAATACGCCGTTGTCAATCTCGACAAGATTAACGGTTTGACAGAATATAATGAAGTCACCCCGGAACTTCTTCTGCAGAAGAGGATAGTGAGGGATGCAAAGGACGGCATCAAGATACTGGGTGATGGGAAGTTAGAAAGGGCTGTTACGGTAAAGGCTACTGCATTCAGCGCCAGGGCGGCTGAGAAGATCGTGGCGGCCGGCGGCAAAGCCGAGGTGATCTAGATTGCGTCTTATTTCGAACCTCCAGAATATTTTCAAGATAACGGAGCTGAAAAACAGGATTCTCTTCACGCTCGCACTGCTTGCTGTGTACAGGATAGGATGCCATGTGCCTACCCCCGGGATAAACGGGGATGAACTGAGCAAGTTCCTGGCCGCAAAGGGCGGCGCTGTCATGGGGTTCTTCGACATGTTTTCCGGAGGCGCACTGTCGAAGGTGACGATTTTTGCCCTCGGGATCATGCCTTATATCAGTGCTTCGATCATCATGCAGCTGCTTACGGTCGTCATTCCCGCCGTCGGTAAACTCGCCAAGGAGGGTGAAGAAGGCCACAAGATAATCACAAAATATACCCGCTACGGCACAATCCTTATCAGCGCGATACAGTCTTTCGGTATCGCTGTCGGCCTGGAAGGTATGTCCCAGGGCGCGTTCGTGACGAACCCGGGATGGTCCTTCAGGCTGGTGACGATGATCACGCTGACGTCCGGCACCGCCTTTATCATGTGGCTGGGCGAGCAGATTACTGAGAGAGGCATTGGCAACGGTATATCACTTATAATATTCGCCGCGATCGTGGCACGTTTTCCATCGGCGGTCGTCAGCACGATCAGACTGGTGAAGGCGGGAGAACTTTCCCTCCTTTTTCTTATTGCTCTGTTCGTACTGATGGTTGCTGTGATAGGCGCCATAATATACATGGAAAAAGGGCAGAGGAAAATACCCGTTCAGTACGCCAAGAGGGTTGTGGGGAGGAAGGTTTATGGCGGGCAGTCGACTCACCTGCCGCTCAAGATAAATACGGCCGGAGTTATACCGCCGATTTTTGCTTCGTCCATTATCATGTTTCCTGCCACAGTTGCCGGATTCATAGCCATCCCCTGGGTGCAGTCGCTGGCGCGTCATATGTCTCCCGGGACTGTCTCGTATACGATTTTATACGTCAGCATGATTTTCTTTTTCTCCTATTTTTATACGGCCATTGTTTTTAATCCCGTGGATATTGCGGATAACCTCAAGAAATACGGGGGCTATGTCCCCGGTATAAGACCAGGGCAGAAGACTTCAGAATATCTATACAGGGTGCTGTCAAGGCTGACATTTGTGGGCTCGATATACCTCGCCATAGTCTGCGTAATCCCCGAGATCCTCATAACGAAATTCGGGGTGCCCTTCTATTTCGGCGGCACGTCCCTTCTTATTGCCGTGGGCGTTGCCCTTGACACGGTCTCGCAGATTGAGTCCCATCTGGTCACAAGATCCTATGAGGGGTTTTTGAAAAAAGGGAAATTCAGGGGCAGAAAGGCCTGAGGCCGAGTGCTTGCCCCGGCTGTTTTGCTAACAATCCGGCCGCATGAAATGGATGCATAAAAATTCAGTGATTGTTCTTAAGTCTCCTGAGGAGATTAAAAAAATGGCCGATGCCGGCCGCATAGTTGGAGAGGTATTGGAGTCCTTGAAAGAAATAGTAACTGCAGGGATGACTACAAGAGAGATCGAGACCTATGCCGTTGAACGGATAAGGGCGCGGGGCGGCGTACCGGCGTTTAAGGGATACAGGGGATACCCGGGCAGCATCTGCACTTCCGTCAACGAGCAGGTGGTGCACGGCATACCGTCGTCGCACAGGCTTAAGGAAGGTGACATTATAAGTGTCGACCTCGGGGTGTATATGAACGGTTTCTATGGTGACGCCGCTCTGACGATACCCGTGGGCACCGTCGACGCCGAAGCCGCCGAGTTGATCAGGGTGACCGAAGAGGCTCTCTATCTCGGAATTGGGAACGCCGTGGAAGGGAACCGCCTTTACGATATATCCAGCGCTATACAGAAACATGTCGAGCGGCATGGATTTTCCGTGGTCAGGCTCTTCGTTGGCCACGGAATCGGCAGGGAGCTGCATGAGGAGCCGCAGATACCCAATTACGGAACAGCGGGACAGGGGGCACGGCTCAGGAAGGGAATGGCGCTTGCCATAGAGCCGATGGTTAATGCAGGGTCGCACGAGGTGAGGATTCTCGACGACGGGTGGACTGCGGTGACCGCCGACGGGAAAAGATCGGCTCATTTCGAGCATACCGTAGTGGTGACGTCGGGGAAGCCTCAGATCTTGACTAAATTTAACTAAGGGGATTACAATAAACGTTTCATGGCAAAAGAAGATAACATCGAAGTACAGGGAACGGTCCTAGAGACCCTCCCGAATGCCACTTTCAGGGTCGAACTGGAAAACGGGCAGACCATTCTTGCATACGTCTCCGGCAAGATGCGGATGCATTTCATAAAGATTCTGCCGGGAGACAAGGTTACGGTGGAACTGTCGCCTTACGACCTGACGAAAGGGCGAATCACATACAGGTTTAAATAGAGATATATTAACGACAAGGAGTAACCATGAAAGTCCGTTCGTCAGTAAAACCGATGTGTGCTAAGTGCAGAGTAATAAAGCGAAAAGGTGTTATCCGGATAATCTGCGATAATCCCAAACACAAGCAGAGGCAGGGATAGGCCCCATGGGGCTCTATATATGGAGGGCAGACCGCGGATGTTTTCGGGAATGCTCCGAACAAGTAGAGGAGGTTTATAGTGGCTAGAATCGCTGGAGTTGATCTGCCCAAGAATGAACGCATTGAAATAGGGTTGACGCGGATATTCGGTGTCGGCAGGTCTCTGTCTAAGAAAATCCTCGAAGAGGTGAATGTGAGTCCCGCCATCAGGGTCAAAGACCTTTCTGACGAGGACGCAGTCAAGATAAGGTCGATCATCGAGAGGGATTACAGGGTTGAAGGTGATCTGAGACGTGATATCTCCATGAATATAAAGAGACTTATAGATATCGGCAGCTACCGGGGGTCAAGGCACAGATCCGCTCTGCCGGCGCGGGGCCAGAGGACGAAGACGAACGCCCGAACGAGGAAGGGACCGCGGAAGGCCGTAGTAGGAAAGAAGAAGGAGGCGTGAGTTAATGGCGCAGAGGAAAAAAGGAGTCAAGAAAGAGAAGAAGCATATAGCCAGCGGGGCGGCCTATATTCAGGCTACCTTTAATAATACCATAGTGACCATAACTGACCCTGCCGGCGGGGTGGTCACCTGGGCGAGTGCCGGCAACCTGGGATTTAAGGGCTCCAGGAAGTCTACACCATATGCCGCGCAGATGGCGGCGGAGTCAGCGGCGAAGAAGGCGATCGACTTTGGTATGAGACAGGTCGATGTGTATGTAAAGGGGCCGGGAGCCGGAAGAGAGTCGGCCATAAGGGCACTACAGGCCGCAGGCCTTGATATAAACTTGATTAAGGATGTCACGCCTGTGCCACACAATGGTTGCAGGCCGCCCAAGAGGAGGAGGGTATAAATTGGCAAGATATACGGGACCTCAGTGCAAACTGTGCAGACGGGAGACCGAAAAACTCTTTTTGAAGGGTGATCGGTGTTACACAGAAAAGTGCGCCGTGGAGAGAAGACAGTACCCTCCGGGTCAGCATGGTCAGCGCCGGGGCAAACTGTCTGACTACGGAATACAGCTGAGGGAAAAGCAGAAAGTAAGGAACTCATACGGCGTGCTTGAGAATCAGTTCAGGAAATATTTCCACAGGGCGAACAGGAAAAAGGGCGTAACCGGTGAAGTGTTGCTTCAGTTTCTGGAAACGCGGATGGACAACGTGGTTTATCGGATGGGCTTCGCCCCCAACCGGAACAGTGCACGACAGCTGGTCAAACATCGCCACTTTCTCGTGAATGGAAAGGACGTCAATATACCGTCTTACAACGTAGAGGTAGGGGATGTAGTCGAGGTGAAGGAGTCAAGCCGTGATATCGACATAATCAAGGAAAGCATATCACGGAGTGAACAGAGGGGGATTCCTTCCTGGCTCGACATGGACCTTCAGAACTTTAAGGGCAAGGTAGCGCAAATACCGGCGAGGGAAGAAATCCAGATTGTCGCCCAGGAACAGCTTATCGTTGAGCTTTATTCCAAGTAGGGCGCTCTCAGTACGGGGCTGCGAGAGGAGAAGTTTCCCTCTTTTAATTACAAAGATATCTAGAATATTACAGGCATATGGGAGGCCTTATGAATCTTAGAAAAAAAGGCTTTCAACTACCTGACAAGTTCAGGTTTGATGAAGAGACTCTGAGCAGTACATATGGAAAGTTAGTTGTGGAGCCTCTGGAGCGCGGCTTCGGGACGACTATCGGTAACGCCCTCAGGAGGGTGTTGCTGTCGTCGCTCGAAGGGGCGGCGATCACCGCTGTCAAAATTTCCGGGGCACTCCATGAGTTCTCGACGATTAACGGCATAAAGGAAGATGTTATCAATATAATTCTTAACATGAAAGGGCTGAGGCTCAAATTCCACGCGGAAGAGCCTAAAGTCGGTACTTTCAAGGTGAAAGGTCCGGGGCAGGTTACCGGAGCCGACCTGAAGTGCGATTCCTCGGTTGAAGTCCTGAACCCCGAGCTTGTGCTTGCCACACTCGACAAGGGTGCAAGTTTCGACGCCGAGGTGTACATAAGGAAAGGCAAGGGTTATGACTCTTCGGAAGCGGGCAAGGAAGAGCTCCCTGTGGGCATGATAGCCGTCGATGCAGTTTTTACACCTCTCAGAAAGGTCAATTTCTGGGTCGAAAAGGCCAGGGTTGGGCGTGAGACGGATTATGACAGGTTGATCATGGAAATTTGGACGGACGGGAGCGTGACACCCGAGAAGGCCGTTTCGCAGGCGGCTTCGATAATTATTGAACATATGGACCTTTTCATATTCGAGGAAGAAGAGGACGAGGCCGCAGCGGCGGAAGAACCGGCCATTGCCCATTCGGAGCAGCTATATTCCTCAACGAATGACAATCTCTTCAAGAACGTGGACGAACTGGAACTTTCAGTGAGGTCTTACAACTGCCTGAAGAACGCCAATATCAGGACGATAGCGGAACTGGTTCAGAAGACCGAGCCGGAGATGCTCAAGACCAAGAATTTCGGCAGAAAGTCGCTCAATGAAATTAAGGAGATTCTGGGTAAGATGGGGCTGCACCTCGGGATGAAGTTGGACCTTGAAAGCGTTGAGAATAAGCCAGTACCTATCGGAGGTGTGGAACAAGATGCGTCATAATGTGGATGGAAGACTTTTTGGAAGGCCGGCAAATCAGAGGAAGGCGCTTCTGCGCGGACTGGTGACGGCCCTGCTGGAGAACCAGCGGATAGAGACCACCGTTGCCAAGGCCAAAGAGACGAAGAGGATTGCCGAGAAGATGGTCACCTTCGGGATAAAGGGAGACTTGCATTCCAAGCGGCAGGTCTTGTCCTATGTCACGGACAGATCCGTGGCATCGAAACTGTTCAATGAAATCGCGCCGCGCTTTTCAGGAAGGAACGGCGGCTACCTGAGAATCGTACAGACGCGGAACCGGCTGAAAGATTCGGCTCCGATGGCGGTGCTTGAATTCATAGACTACGAGTCGGTGAAGGTGCCCAAAGGCAAGGCCAAGAAGGAAGAGAAGGCTGAGAAGAAGGAGAAGTAGCGGTGGATAATCTGCTTATAGGGCTGGTGATATTCGCAGTCTGGATTATCCTGCAGGTTTTTGTTTTTCCGAAGATGGGAGTTACTACCTGAGGGGCCAACCCGAAGGTCTCGTGCAAGACCGATAAGAAGAAATAAAACGCTGTTTCTGGAATAAGGAAAAAGGGCGCCTCTGAGAGCCCTTTTTTTGTGTCTTCGGCTGTCGCTGTTGCTTGATTATAACCCGTCTCCGGGGGACTCGCAGAGGCGGCGGTCAGGCCTGAATATATTTTTTTCGGGACATCCCGCATGTTCTGTTCTTGCGGGTGGATTCCCTGCGAAATCTCTTGTCAGAAAATTTTGATATGGGATATACTAAACATCAAAGCAGTATGCACTTCTCCCTATAATAATGCGCATCGAAAAAATCGAATTAACAGGATTTAAATCATTCGCGGACAGGACTACTTTTGTTCTCCATCCGGGCATAACCTGCATAGTCGGCCCGAACGGCTGCGGAAAGAGCAATATCGTTGACGCCTTCAGATGGGTACTGGGGGAGCAGAGCGCCAAGAGCCTGCGCGGAGAGAAGATGGAGGAAGTCATCTTCAATGGCGCCGCGCTCAAGAAGCCCAAGGGCATGGCGGAAGTCATGATGGTGGTTTCCGGCCTGAACGGCGCGGGGCAGGGCAACAACGGAGGGCAGGCGGAAACAGCCACCATTTCCAGGAGGCTTTACAGGTCCGGGGAGAGCGAGTATATGATCAACAAAACACCCTGCCGGCTGAAGGACATCAGGGACGTTTTCCTTGATACGGGCCTGGACTTCAGGAGTTACTCCATCCTCGAACAGGGCAGGATAGGGGAGATCCTCAATTCGAAGCCCCTCGACAGAAGGTTCATAATAGAAGAGGTCGCAGGCGTTATGAAGTACAAGGTCAGAAAGGCCGAGGCACTGTCGAAGCTCGAATCGTCGAGGGCCAACCTGGTGAGGATTAACGACATCATCCTGGAGGTAAAAAAACAGATCAATATCCTCGACAGGCTCGCAAAGAAAGCGGAACGCTACAAGAAGCTTTCCTCCGAGATGCACGGGATAGAATTGAAGATAGCTCGCAGGGAGTTCGAGCGTATAAAGGAAGAGCACAGGGGGGTTGTCGAGGAGCATGCCTCCCTGAAGGCGGAAGAGGCTGTCAAGGGCGCCCGGATATCGGAGACTGAAAATCAGACGGAGGCCAGAAGGCTGGTCCTGATTGACAAGGAAAAAGAACTTGAACGTCTGCAAAACGGCTATCAAACAATGGAGCGGGACATCTCGGAGATCGAGCGCCAGATCGCCGTCGCCAGGGCCGATATCGCGAATCTCGGCGAATATCTCAAGAAGATCGAATACCAGCAGGAAGAGGTGGAGACGAGAAGCGGGGAGATAGCGGCGCGGATCGAAGAGCTGAAAACGGCCGGTGAGAAAATATCCGGGGATATTGAGAAGAACGGGGAGGCCCTCAGCGAAAAGACGGAGGCCTTCAGGGTCCTTGAGGCGGAACTGGCAGAAAAGGAGGGCCAGATCGAGGACGGGAGGAGGGAGGTCTTCAGGATATCGGAAGAATTAAGCAGAATGAGAAACGATCTTGCCAAACAGCAATCCTCAGTTGACGCGTTTGAAAGGAGAGAGGCCCAGTCTGTAAAAGAATCAGAGGACGCCGGAAAAGCGCTGGGCGAGATCGAGGCAGCTATAAGTTCCGTGGAATCGGAGATTCTGGGAAACAGCAACGAGGCCCTTCTGCTCGAAGAAAAAAAGGCGGTGCTGGCTCGCGAACTGGCCGGCGGCAGGGCAGGGCTTGAAGAACTTCTGAAATCGCTCTCGGATGCGAGGGAAGAACTTGCATCGAATACCTCACGACTTGAGTCACTGAAGGAGATCGCGCATGACAGACCGGCCGGAGAGTTTATTCCCGCCGACGGTCTTCTGGGCAAGCTTTCCGACGTCATCGATGTGGAAGCGCAGTACGAGAAGGCGGTGGAAGGCGTTCTCTCGGAGAAGGCCGATCTGCTGATAATGCGGTCACAGGATGACATACGGAGTGCTATAGAGTCGCTCAGAGGCGCGGAAGTGGGCAAGACGTCCTTCATCACTCCGCCTCCAGCGTCTGCCGGGCCGCCGCCTTCGGGGCCGGCCGGAGCGGTAGGCTGCGCACTTGACTTTGTGAGGGTGAGAGAGGGGTATTCGGGTATAGCTGAAAACATCCTCGGCAGGGTTTTTTTCGTCAGGGACATCGAATCCGGCTTTGCGATGATGGGCCTGAACAGGGACGCGGTTCTTGTCACCCTCGATGGGGAGGTCATAGAACCTTCGGGCGTGGTAGTAGTCGGGGGCGGTAAGGGGATTTTTCGCAGAAAGAGGGAGATCAGGGAACTGGAGGAGATGATCGTATCCGGGAAATCAGCCATCGAGGGGATGAATGGACGGATGCAGGAAATACAGGATATGATCCTCGGTAAAGAAGAGGATGTCAGGGCTGTAGAGTCGTCCATTCACAAGATCGAAAAAGAGATATCCCTTTCCAGAATGACCGTTGACAACTACGCCAATGACAGGGAACGGATGAACAGGAAACTCTCGTATCTGACTTTGGAACTGGAGGAGATATTCAGGGAAAAGGAATCTCTGCTGAAGCTGATCCGCGAAAATGAAGAAAAGATAAGGTCGGTCGAAACGGCGAAGAAAGCTATGGAAGAGGAAGCCGCTGCCCTCCGCGAGGGTATAGCCAGCAGGAAGGCCGAGATGGAGGAACGAAGGTCAGATGTTACTGACCTCAGGCTCCTGATCGCCTCGACCCGGGAGAAGATTGAAGCGATCAGGAATGAAAGAGAGTCGTCAACCAGGGCCTTTGAAGATCTCAAGCAGAAGAAGGCCGATCTCCTGTCCGAACACGCCGCCGTGCGGCTGCGGGTGACCCAGCGCGAGACAGAGGTGGGGGAAGAGGAGTTGCGGCTCAGGAAATGTGTTGCCGAGGCTGACAAAGTGAGGGGAGACATATCCGGCCGCAAAGGGGACATAGAAAGAGAAAACGGAGACCTGATCCTTGTGGAACAGGGTCTCAGGACGTTGAGACATGAGATCGCCGCTGTGACTTCCAGAATATCCGAGCTTGACGTGGCCAGGGCCGAACATAATATGAGGATGGAAAATATAGCCGGAAACGTCAGGACCAACTATGGAAAAGAGATAGGCGATCTGGAACTCGAAGAGGTCACGCAAGAGGAAGAGGAAAGGCTCGTGGAACTCGGGCGGAAGATACAGGAGATGGGCCCTGTCAACCTGGGGACGCTGGAGGAATACGAAGAACTGCGCGGCCGGTACGAGTTTATGACTAAACAGCAGGATGACCTCACCAAGGCGATTGCCGAACTCGAGGAGGCCATTTCAAAGATCAACAGTACGACACGGAAGAAGCTGAGGGACGCCTTTGAGGCGTTGAACGCCAAGTTCGGAGAAATCTTTACGAACCTTTTCGGCGGCGGACGGGCCGAGCTTGTTCTGACGGACGATCAGAACATACTGGAATCCGGCATTGAGATCGTGGCGCAGCCGCCAGGCAAGAAGCTGCAGAACCTGCATCTGCTGTCAGGAGGAGAAAAGGCCCTTACGGCCCTTTCGATACAGTTTGCGAGCTTTCTCATCAAGCCCACTCCGCTTTGCATTCTCGACGAAGCTGACGCCCCTCTTGATGAGACCAACACCGAGAGATATTCCAGGATGCTGGCAGAAATTTCCGCCAGCACGCAGTTCATCGTCATTACCCATAACCGGACGACCATGGGGGCCGCGCAGCATCTTTACGGCATAACCATGGAGGAGGCCGGTGTCTCCAAGGTGATCTCCATGCAGCTTGAGGAAGTCCAGGTCTGATGAAGGCTATTCCCGGCCTCAGGAGCGCCCCCGCGTCCCTGGCCCTTATTCCATATTCGGCAGTTGAAAGAGCTGCCATTCTAAGCTTATTTTTCCACAGCCGTGAAACTTACCCTCCGGGTTATGAATAGCGCGGATTAAATGAATAAACTGGCAGACCTCTTGCCCGGCAGGACATCGACTGAACCGGAAGACCTGATATGCTACGGATTCGACGCTTCAGGGCTTGAAGGACGGCCCACGGCAGTCGTCTGGCCCCAGGAGACCGCCGACGTGGTGAAGATAATGACCTTCGCCTCCGAAAACGATATCCCGGTCATCCCGCGCGGCGCAGGCACCGGCATGACAGGCGGCGCGATCCCCTCCAGGGGGGCTGTTGTGATCAGCATGGAGAGGATGAACAGAATAATAGAGGTGGACAGTGAAAACCTCAA
>JBJKPE010000177.1:0-5730 GCA_046706685.1 Thermodesulfovibrionales bacterium
AACCCCATCGCCTGCCGAACCAGGGCCATTGTTTCCTGCGCCGCCTTAGCCGCCTTCTCGTTTCCGTGTTCCGCTATCTCCCTGAGCAGCCCGGGCTTGTTAAGCAACTCGGCTCTTCTTGCCCAGATGGGCTCAAGGACCTTGAAGAGATTCCGTATCAGGACTTTCTTGCAGTCGATGCACCCGATGCCTGCGGTGCGGCAGCCTTCGGCCACCTGCTCCTGCTCCTCGGCAGAAGAGAAGATCTTGTGGAGCTGGAATACCGGCGAGAGGTCGGGGGTGCCGCGGTCGGTGCGCTTCACTCTGGCGGGGTCAGTAGCCATCGTCCTTATCTTGTTCTCCACGTCCTTCGGCGTATCCGACAGGTAAATGGCATTGCCGTAGCTCTTTGACATCTTCCTGCCGTCGACTCCGGGGACCTTCGGGAATTCCGTCAGGAGGGCCTCAGGCTCCGGAAAGACCTCTCCATAGAAATTATTGAACCTCCTGGCAATCTCACGGGATATCTCGAGATGGGGGACCTGATCAACGCCGACCGGCACATGCCTGGCCCTGTAAACGATTATATCGGCCGTCTGAAGCAGGGGATACCCGAGAAAGCCGTAAGTAGCAAGGTCCCTCTCCTTCAGCTGCTGCTGTTTCTCTTTGTAAGTGGGCACGCGCTCCAGCCATCCGAGGGGCGTTATCATCGAAAGAAGGAGATGAAGTTCTGCATGTTCGAGTATCCGCGACTGTATGAATATCGTGCACTTGTCGGGATCAAGGCCGGCCGCAAGAAAATTCACCAGAAGGTCGTTGACCGACTCCCGAATGGCCCGGGGGTCAGAGTATCCGGTGGTTAGCGCGTGCCAGTCGGCGACGAAGTAATAGCATTCGTATTTATCCTGCAGCCTCACCCAGTTCTGGATGGCGCCCACAAGGTTGCCGATGTGGACCCTGCCGCTCGCCTGCATCCCGCTTAATACTCTTTCCTTTGTCATGACTCTCCTTTTACCGACTCGGACTGCGCATTCCCGGTTAGTAAACCTGGAACAGCCTCAGGAAAAAACTGATGAAAGGCATGATGAACGAATTCGCGATGCCGGTGTAGATAAGTATGATAACGATGATGAAGCCGTAAGGCTCGATCCTGCTGAAAGTGGCGGCCTGCCTGTGGGGAAGAAAACCGGTAAGCACTCGTCCTCCGTCCAGCGGAGGGATGGGGATCATGTTGAAGACAGCCAGCACGACGTTGATAACGATACTCGAAGTAAATATCATCGCCAGCGGCCTCAATACCGTCCCGACAAGAGACACGGGAATGAAGGAGGCCAAAGGCGTGAGCACGCCCTTGAGCACAAGAAAACTCAGTGAGGCAAGGATGATGTTTGTCACGGGGCCGGCGGCGGCTGATATCGCCATGTCGCGCTTCGGGTTCCTGAAGTTCATCGGGTTGATAGGCACGGGCTTGGCATATCCGAAAACGAACTGCCCGTGAGTCGCGACGATCAGTATAACGGGAAGCAGGATAGTCCCGAAGATGTCTATGTGAGCTATCGGATTAAGAGTGAGACGGCCGAGCATCTTGGCAGTGGGATCTCCAAGTTTGTTCGCGACAAGACCGTGGGATACCTCGTGGAAGGTTATCGCTATAAGGATAGGCAGGGCCGATATAAGAAGCTGTTGTGCAACGTTCGCAAAATCCAAAATATTTTACCTTTACCCTGAAGTCTCTGGGGATTGCCGATCAAACGGGGTGCGGAGTGCCGTCGGCTGCCTCCCGCCTCTACTCCCTCATGTCGTCGTACGCAAGGGCGCTCTGAAGATGCCCGACGGTATCGGAAATCTTCCATATGAGTTCGAAATTACAGATGATAACTTCCGGTTCGCCGTAACTATTATTCATAATCTCCCGGGTGCTGTCAACGACCAGAAGCAGGTCGTTTGACTTCAACAGGGAGCCGTCGTAGCCGGCGCCTTTCAACTTCTCCTTCACCCCGGTCAGGAGTTTAAGGCATTCGGATTCATCGATAAGACCGTTATAGACCGCCTTTGAAAGGTCCATGGGCATATAAATCGGGCCGCGCTCGGCAACGGAGTAATCGGGGCCGTTATAATAACCGCGAATGGTGATATAATTGCGATTTTCCTGCAGGATCGGATTGCCCTCGGGGTCAAGGATCTTCTTGTGTGATTCGTATCTCCTGAAGTCGGCGGAGGGCTCTATCTTCGTGCTCCCGGTCATATATATCGCCCTCACATAAACCGAAGGTATCCCGATCTCGTTCAGCGTGTTGGCGATGGCGAATTCTTCGAAGGGGCTGTTGATGCCGTACTTGCGTATCTTCGGATCGTATCTGTCCTCGTCCTCCTCATCGGGCATCTCGCCTACACGAGATGTCTTCCAGACGAGGTGTATATTGTCCTTCGTTATTGTATAAAACACTTCCTTTGTCGCAGACAACTTCAGCGAGGGCGTCTTCCTCCACCGTTCCGGCAGAAAATAATCGAACAGCCGTGCATTTCTGCCCACCACCCACAGATGGCCGCCGGTGCTCTCGGCATGTCCGTACATGTAAGGCACACCGAAAACCTCAATCCCCTTCAGATGCGCAGGGAGCGGTGTCGGATTGAACCGGTCCCTCTGGTCGTCCAGATAGGAATGCCTTCGGGACTGCTTTACGGCGTTCTCGTGCTCGGCGGTCCTCAGGAGAAGTTCATAATCTATAACGGCATACCTGCCCTCGTGAATCAGCCGGTACAAAAGGTCCACCTGCCGGGCGGGCACATCTACATCATCCGTCCCGCCCATCTCCTCGATGACGACTGTGTCGGCTTCGCTTATGATAATATGCTCAGGCTTCATGTCTGCCACCAGATATCCCTTTGTCTGGAGGTCGGCGATAACCTTGTAATCGATTATCTTCAGATGACCAGTGATTTCATCGTCGTTGATATCAATGTGTTCGAAGATCTCAAGAAGATTCTTTCCCTTTATCCATTCATAGACCATCTTGTACTGTTTCAGGATGTCAAGGTTGATGCCGGGGTGTTTTGCCTGTATCCGGTTGATCTTCGACCGCGACCGGCCGCTTTGCCACGGCTGCATCCTTTCAGGCGGGACATAGATGGCGAGGGGGCGCTGCGTTCTTACCTTCATTCCCTTTGGGCCGTAAGAGCCCTCCCTCATTTCCATGACCAGGGAAAACTCCTCCCACGGGCTGTTAAACTCGGCGTCGCAGAACTCCTGCAGCGTATGTGTGTCCAGCGGAACATCTTCCCCCACCCTGCAGTTCTTTACCACCAGGTCAAGGATTGTTCCGTTAACCTCCTTCGTAGGGACCCTGTAGACCGAACTCGTTCCTTTCAGCCTGATCCTCTGTTTCTCGAACCATTCCTTTTCATACCAGTTGCCCAGTTCGAAATGTTCAAGATAAGGTTCAGCAAAACGGGTGAGATAGAGATCGCCGCCGTCGCTCGTCTTTACATGAAAATAGACCACATGCAGAACGTTGACCAACGATTTTTTTGAGATTAAGTGTTCCATAGTCACTGCTGTCCGAACCCAAAGGCCGGGCTCCCGGGACGAGACGCAATTATAACCGCCGGGTTTCCTCCGGCCGGAAAGTCAGAGTGATGAAGATCTACCTGAGGCGCTTTCTCAGCTCCTCAAGCTGCCTGGTCAGCCTTTCCGGCAGCCGGTCACCGAATGTGGCGAAATGCCTCTCAATGTCCTTTACTTCTTCGGCCCAGGCCTCATGGTCTATGCGCATCAGTTCTTTCATGTTCCCGGGAGGCATATCCAGCCCTGAGAGATCCAGACCGCCTTCCTCAGGCAATAAGCCTATAGCTGTTTCCCGGGCGCCGACCTTGCCGTCGACCCTCTCGCACATCCATTTCAGAACCCTGCTGTTGTCACTGAAACCGGGCCATAAAAAGGCACCTTCGGGGCTCTTCCGGAACCAGTTTACATAAAATATCTTCGGAGCCCTGGCGCCCAGGCGGTCGCCCATGTCCAGCCAGTGCCGGAAATAATCTCCCATGTGGTAGCCGCAGAAGGGTTTCATCGCAAAGGGATCCCTTCGGAGATTGCCCACGGCGCCGATATTTGCAGAAGTGGTCTCAGAGGCGGCGGTTGCGCCGAGGAAGACTCCCTGGTCCCAGTCATATGCCTCATAGACCAGCGGGACGACGCTGGCGCGGCGTCCGCCGAATATGAAGATATCTATGGGGACGCCGGCGGGGTTCTCCCAGTCCTTGCAGATGACAGGGCATTGAGACGCCGGGGCGGTGAACCTCGCATTGGGATGTGCGGCGTCTGTAGTACTCTGCGGCGTCCAGTCCTGTCCCTTCCAGTCGATCAGGTGGGCAGGCAGTTCGTCGGTCATGCCTTCCCACCATGCATCTCCGTCGTCAGTGAGCGCGCAGTTGGTAAAGATGACATTTTCCCTGACCGTGTCCATCGCTACAGGGTTAGTGTCATAGGAGGTACCCGGCGCGACACCGAAGAACCCGTTCTCGGGATTTATGGCGTAGAGGCGGCCGTCGGGGCCGATCTTCATCCAGGCGATGTCGTCTCCGATGCACTCACATTTCCATCCTGGAATGGTGGGCCGCATCATTGCAAGATTGGTCTTGCCGCAGGCCGAAGGAAAGGCGGCGGCGATATGGTATTGTCTGCCTTCGGGGCTGATAAGCCGCAGGATCAACATATGTTCGGCCATCCATCCTTCGCGCCTCGCCATGGCGGATGCGATGCGGAGGGCCAGACATTTCTTGCCCAGCAACGCGTTACCGCCGTACCCCGATCCGTAGGACCAGATCAGGTTTTCCTCAGGAAAGTGACTGATGTATTTCTTTTCTATGGGTGCGCAGGGCCATGTGCCGTCCTCCTGCCCTTCTTCGAGCGGTGCTCCGACCGAGTGAAGGCAGGGGATAAAATCGCCATCTGTAGACAGCATCTCATAAATCCTTGCGTCCACGCGGGTCATGATATGCATGTTGCAGACCACATACGGGCTGTCCGTAACTTCAACTCCTATCTTCGAAATGGGAGAACCGACAGGCCCCATCGAAAAGGGAATTACGTACATCGTGCGTCCTTTCATGCAGCCCTTGTAAAAACCCCGCATCGTTTTCTTGAGTTCGTCGGGGGCCAGCCAGTTGTTTGTGGGCCCTGCGTCATCTTTGCGGGACGTGCTGATAAAGGTCCGGTCCTCGACGCGCGCCACGTCACTCGGGTCAGACCGGAAGAGAAAACTGTTGGGCCTCTTTGTCAGCACGGTAGAACTGCCGGAAGCCACCATCTTCGCCATCATCCGGTCGTATTCTTCCCTGGTCCCGTCACACCAGTAGATGCTGTCGGGTTGACACATGTCGGCGACTTCTTTAACCCAATTTATCAGTTTTTCGTTCTTCACCGCATTCTGCATGGGATTTTCTCCTTGGAAACTTTTTTTCGCTCACTGACCACAAATTCCGTAAGACCGTCAATCCGACACTCCGCAACGATGCAATACACCTTGAAGCATATTATTTTAGAATAATGCAAAGTTTCCCGTCAAAATATCAAAGTTTATCTTAATGTCCGGGTATGATATAATGAGCAGGGCGATGAGCAGATGACCGCGGGAGATTTTTGGATTTCGCGCGGATTGTTATATAATTAAATCTTAATAGATATATGTCGTCGATTGTCCTGATACCTGCGCGATACGCATCCACCCGTTTTCCGGGAAAGCCTCTTACACT
>JBJKPE010000178.1:0-5235 GCA_046706685.1 Thermodesulfovibrionales bacterium
CGGATGCTCATCGCGCGAACACCAGCAGGACAATAATCGTTATAAATGAGTAGATCAGGTACGTCTGTATCCGGCCGCGCTGGAGGTTGCCCACCTTCCGCGAGAGCCAGAAGCTTACATCGATGACCGGCCTGTAGATCCAGCCCCAGATGCGGTCTCTTACCCGGAGGGAGTAATTAAGCTTCACCGGGAACGCCGGATGCGCGGGCTGGGCCGCCAGTCCGACCCGCTCCCTGATATCGAACAGGAACCCGAATATCCTCCGTATCGGCATCGAAAAGGATGTGGCGTTATACTGCATCCGCGGAGTCATCTTTTCGAAGCCGCAGTCCCAGGCCGGTCCCCTGTGAATCTTGCCTGCCTTCACGTGGAGGGCGAAGTAAACCGCGGCAAAGATCAGAATAAAGCCGAGGAACACGACGGGACCTGAATACGATGCGCGCCCCGCCGCGACAGGGGTCAGCCACATCCAGCCGTATGCCCCCGCGGTGGTGCCGATCTTCGCCCCTACCAGCTGGCCGGGGATAACGTCCATCCAGCCGATTACGAGGGTAGGGAATATCCCCAGACAGAGACAGGCAGCGGCAGCCATCAGCATGCCTGTGCGCATGGACCAATCTGCCTCATGAATATGGGGGGTGCGATGGCCCCGCCAGCGGCCCAGGAAGGTGACGCCGAACGCCTTGACGAAGCAGGCAGCGGCAAGCGCACCCGTTAGGGCGAGGAGTGCGGCCCCCAGCGGCAGGAGTAGTCTCATGAGAGGGCTCGGAAGTGAAGGCGACAGCAGGAATGCCTGGAAGGTAAGCCACTCCGAGACGAATCCGTTGAAGGGGGGCAGCGCGGAGATCGAGATGCAGCCGATGAGGAAGAGCGCCGCCGTCCACGGCATGAGGTGGATCAGCCCGCCCATTTCCTCCATATTCCTCTCCTCCGTGGCGTGAAGCACGGCCCCCGCCCCCATGAAGAGCAGCCCCTTGAACATCGCATGGTTCAGCGTATGATAAAGTCCGGCTATAAGGGCAAGGGCAGCCAGCAGAGGCATATTAAACGACGCGAATATCATGGCGAGGCCGATACCGATGAGAATAATACCGATGTTCTCGACAGAATGATAAGCCAGAAGCCTCTTCAGGTCATGCTGCATCAGGGCGTAGAGAACGCCCATCACGGCCGAAACAAGGCCGAGGATCAGCACGATAGTCCCCCACCACCATGGGAATACCTTAAGAAGGTCGAATGTTACGCGGACTATACCGTATATTGCGGTCTTGAGCATTACCCCGCTCATGAGCGCGGAGACGTTGGACGGGGCGACCGGATGCGCCTCAGGAAGCCACACATGAAGGGGTACTACACCCGCCTTCGCCCCGAAACCGAAGAAGGCCAGAAGGAAGGCGGCTGTCGCCCATTCAAGCGGGAATTTCGCCTGTCTCATCGCATCGAACGTATATCCGCTGAAATTCTGAAAGCCGGTCGCGGTGCCGGCCATGATCCCGAAGGAGAGGAGGATTGCTATCGCTCCGACGTGGGCGATGACAATATAGAGGAAGGCGGCTCTGCGGTTCTCCGGCCTTTCGTCTTCGAACATGACAAGGAAATAAGAGGTTGCCGCCATTACCTCCCACGAGATCAGGAAAAAAAGGGCGTCGTCCGCGAGAACTACCATGAACATGCCCGCTACGAAGAGACTGTAAAATATGACGAGCCGGGTCACGTGCCGCTTGCCCAGAAAACCCTTCAGATAGCCCGCCGAATATATCGAAATAAAGAAAGCGAGGAGGCCGATGACCACAAGGAAGAACCCCGCCAGTGGGTCCAGCCTCATATGAAACGGAAGATCGGGGAGTCCTATCAGCAGCACCAGCCGTTCCGTTGTTCCCCTGCCGACGGCAATCGCGCCCGCAACGGCGCTCATCAGCGATGCGGCCGCGGTAAGCATCGAAAAGACCGAAATCAAAAGCCGCTGGTTCTGCCGCAGAAGCGCCGCGAAGGCAGCAACTGACATAAGGAGCAGGAGGGATGCCGAGGCAATCTCTATGGGGGATGGAATCACTCCGGCACTCCTCCGAAAATCTCGGACTCTTTGCGGGAAAAGACCTCGTATAGCTTATCGGCGGGAGGGGCTTCAGCGATGACCGCCAGTATCTCGTCGTCCTTCAGGAGCCGCAGGAGTTTAGTTTGTATCCTAAGAAAACGTCTCTCGCTTCTCGGAAAGATGAAAAAGAGTGTATCCACGTCCTCATTGTCCAGTGCGCCGAAGGGGATCGGTTTTTTCAGAAAACAGAGGGCGAGATAAGAGACGACAGTGAAATGCCCGAAAGACCGGGGGTGGGGAAGTGCGATTCCATGACCGACAGCTGTTGGGCAGAGCGTTTCCCTATCCATGACAGAGTCAAAGAGCCCCACGGTGTCCATGTCGGAAATGCCGCTGCCTATAAGCGCCAGGCAGGAGCGGATTGCATCCGGCTTGGTGTCGCCGCCCACGTGGTGATAGATGCCCCCTCGCCGCAGGAACTCCGCCAAAGATATGGCCTCCCTGTCGGCCTCCAAGTTCCGGCCCTCCGGACGGGAGAAGTTCCTGGTATCCTCTACCCATGAGTTGATCTCCCCCCTGTCGAAGCGCCACTGCCCGCCTACCCTGAAACAGGGGATCGTTTCGCTCCGGATCATGCGGTAGATCGTCTTCTCCGATACGTTCAGAAGCTTCGCTATGTCTTTTACGCTGAGGTCCACTCTTGTCCTGAATTGTCCCTTAATGTACGATTCGAACCGCTATTATTTTTCATCGTCCTCTCGTTTGTCAAGGGAAGAAAGCCAGGAGCGAGGGAAACGTCCTAAAGCCGGCGATTGACCAGCCTTGCCGGCGTGGTGGTATGACAGTGTCAAAGCTTGTTCGCTTGCCCGCTTGTGAGCTTGCAGATCGAAATGCAATCGCCCTTGGCCGGTCAGTAGCGGCGGAAGAGTGGTATGTGCGTTTTGCCCGAGGCTGCCTTATCCTTCTTGTCTTCCTTACGGTCAATCGGACGGCACATGCTGCACCGGGTTTTGCTGCAGTACTGGCAAAAAGTGCAGTCGGGGCAAGGGTTCTTTTTTAGAATCAATTTTTTTATCACTGTAATAATTCTAGCCTATATTATCCATGTAATGCACAAATTCGGGTATAATGAGCGTGACGCCAGTTGGATTTAGCCCTTTTGCTGATTATCTGCCGGACATCCCGCAGGGGATTCGGATGCTTGAACTTACATGCAATTCTGCTGATGATTTGATTGACGTTGACTCCTGGGATAGAAATTTTGTAAACTCTAAGGTCATGAGTATCCAGCCCTGCGCAGTGCAAAATCTAAAACCTTTTGAGGCCCTTGCAAAGTATCGATTCGGATGTACCGTTATTCCCGCGAAGGGTTTCCGCAAGCCTTTGTTTCCAAGATGTGCGGATTTCCGGTAAAAACTTCGGGAGTGACGGATGAGGATTTTTTTCAGGGGCCTCTTGGGTGCGAGGGACTTTAATTTTCAGAGAGGTAAGAAAAATGTTTGACGAGACAGGCAGCAACAATTCAGTGGATGTAATCAGCAGGGAAGGCGAAGCTGCTGAAGTTGAGGAAGATTTTGCCTCTTTACTTGAAAAAAGCGGAGATTCCTCGGAGAGGCTTTCCCGCGGGCAGAAGGTCACGGTCAGGGTGGTGAGTATTTCCGGAGATTCCGTGTACGTTGACCTTGGCGGGAAAACGGAGGGTTCGATAGATATAGGGGAGTTTATCAACGAGGAAGGCGTCCCAGCGATAAAAGAGGGAGACGAAGTGGATGCCTTCTTCGTGTCTGTACAGGATGGTATCAGAAGGCTTACCACTCTGATAAACGGATACTCGGCTGTAACATTAAGGGCCATCAGAGACGCATTTGAAGCCGGTCTGCCGGTCAACGGCGAAGTTAAGCGTGAGGTAAAGGGGGGCTTTGAGGTGTCGGTCGGGGGTGTGAGGTGCTTCTGTCCTTTTTCCCAGATTGACCTGAAAGGCGGCCGTGAAGGCGGTGTTTACCTTGGACGGACTTTCCCTTTCAATGTGTTGGAGTATGAAGAAAACGGCAGAAATATAATAATTTCGAGGCGTGCCCGGCTGGAGCAGGAAAAGCAGGCAAGGATAGAGGAACTCAGGAAGACCCTGAGCGAGGGGCAGGAAATAACGGCTTCCGTCAGTTCCATTCAGAATTTTGGCGTCTTTGTAGACCTCGGAGGCATTGACGGACTTATACCTGCCAGCGAGATTTCGTGGGACAGGGCCGAGAGACCGGGCGATGTTCTTACCCCGGGGCAGAAGGTGACAGCCCGGATAATTTCGCTTGACTGGGAGAAGAACCGTCTTACCCTCAGCCTTAAGGCAATGCAGCAGGATCCCTGGGCGGATGTTTCAGCCAGGTATACTCCTGACAGCAGGATAAACGGGACTATTGTCAGGCTCGCTCCATTTGGGGCCTTTGTGAGACTGGCCCCCGGGGTTGAGGGTCTGGCACATATTTCGAACCTCGGCGCCGGCCGGCGCATCAACCATCCCAAAGAGGTGGTGGAGGTCGGTCAGGCGGTGGAAGTCTATGTACTGTCGGTCGATGCCGCGAACAGGAAGATCTCCCTTTCCCTGCAGCCGAAACCAAAAACTGAAAAGGTTGTGCTTCCGGAGGTGGGGGAACTGGTTGAGGGCGTCGTGGAAAAGGTGATGCCTTTCGGGATCTTCATCAAGACGACCAGCGGGGTGAAAGGACTGATCCCCAACGCTGAATCCGGCACTCAGCCCGGCGCAGACCATAAGGGAATGTTTCCCGCCGGTACGGCGATTCAGGCGATTGTAACCGAGGTGGACGCCGCGAACAATAGAATACGCGTAAGCCGAAAGGCGGTATCGGAAAAGGAGTCCCGGCGCGAGTACGACCAGTATGTCGATTCCGTCAGAGAGGCTACCGGATCGAACGGCGGACTCGGCAGCCTCGGTGATATACTGAAGGCAAAGATCGAAGAAAAAAGACTCCTTGGATAAAAATTAAGAAGTAAGAAGTCAGAATGCAGAAGTATTAATAATCTGATAGGCTTTTTTATATAGGGTCGAGTCTTTTTCAGTCGTCATTCCCGCGCAGGCGGGAATCCAAGCTTTTATTCTTAAAGACAAATGGATTCCCGATTACTACCTCGGGAATGACGACTTCTACTTCTCGTTCTGTCACTTGAGTTTTAACTTCTGCATTCTG
>JBJKPE010000179.1:0-14162 GCA_046706685.1 Thermodesulfovibrionales bacterium
CTGAACAGGATATTCTCCGATTTTTGTATAGGAAAGTAGGACAGTGACAGTCGTCAGTGACAGTTTTCAAAAGGTGCTTATCTGCTGACACTAACCACTGACACTGTATGTTTAAAGACAGGAGGAAGACATGGAATGCATTTCGGAAAGGAATAAGTCAATGTGCACATGTACGTACGCCGGCTGTCCGCGGAAATATAAGTGCTGCGAATGCCTGCATTACCACAGGAAGAGCGGGGAGCTCCCGGCTTGTTTCTTTAACAATGAATATGAACGCACCTATGACCGCTCCATAGACAATTTCATCCGGATGCATACCCGGTAAGGAGCGCAGATGAACTCAAAACCTGCGAAGATAGTCTATGTCATCGGGCACAAAAACCCGGACACGGATTCCGTCTGCTCGGCAATCGGGTATGCACATTTCAAGAATCTGACGGACAAGAGGTTCCTCTTCTTCCCGGCCCGCGCCGGAAAGATCAACGAAGAAACGCTGTTCGTGCTTGAACGGTTCGGGGTCCCCGTTCCCAATGAGATAGAAAGCCTCGCGGCAACGGTAAGCGACCTTGAGCTGAAAAGGCCGATCTCCATCCGGACCAATGACTCGGTCAAGGCTCTCGTGCGTCTTATGCGTGAGACAGGAGTCAGGACCGTCCCGGTTGTCGACGATAAAGAACGACTGGCTGGAATCGCCGGTCTCAAGGACGTTGCCAGACACTATATGGAGAGCGTCGGCTTTTCCGACCTTGCACGGGCCCCCATTGACCTGAACATCCTGGTGCGGACACTCGAAGGACAGGTGGTAAGCAATTCAAAAAAAGTTGAGTTTCTGACGGGCAGGGTCTACATAGCCTCGATGCAGAAGGGAACTATACTGAATAAAGTGGGCCCCGGAGATGTCGTGGTCATCGGTGACCAGCACGATATCCAGATCGAGCTTATTCAGACCGGCTGCGGCGCCCTTATCGTTGTTGACGGAATGCCCGTCGGCGGCGACGTAATCCGCGCCGCCGAGGCTCATGGCACCTTGCTCCTGTCTTCACCTCATCCAGCCTTTGCCACCGTCCAGTTAATGACCATGTCCGAGCCGGTGGAGGCGATTATGGATGCCGAAAGTCCTACGGTGAGCCTCTACACCCCCATATCGGACCTGAGAAAAAAGATAGTCGAGTCAGAGTACCGTTCGGCTGTGGTAACCGACAGCGAAAACAGGGTGATCGGCTTTGTTACCAGGACGGATCTTCTCAGTCCGGTGAGAAAACGGGCCATACTTGTAGACCACAATGAGGTCTCCCAGGCAGTAGACAACATCGAGGACGCGGAGATCATAGAGATCATCGACCACCACCGCGTGGGAGACATTTCGACGGTTGCGCCCATCTACGTTTACAATGACCCGGTAGGCAGCACCTGCACGGTGGTATCAGGTATGATGTTCCTTCACCAGGTAAACATCCCGCGCGAAATAGCCGGGTTGCTTCTTTCGGGGATACTCTCGGACACGCTGATACTCACGCTCTCCACGACTACCCAGCGCGACCGTGAAGCGGCGGAACGCCTCGCAACACTGGCGGGCATACAACTCCACGAGTACGGGAAGGAACTGCTGCAGGCTAGCATAAACATCCAGGGCAAGGCCGCCTCCGAACTTATCGGCGCGGACTTCAAGGAATTTCTCATTGGGGGAAGGAAACTGGGGGTGAGCCAGATGATGGTCCTCGATTGTGAAGACATAAACCTGAGGGAGGAAGAGCTTCTTGAAGAACTTGAACGGATAAGGAAAGCCGGCGGCTACGACCTTGTGGCACTGCTTGTCACAAATCCGCTCACTTCGAGAGAGGAAAGGGTCCTCCTTAAGGGCGAAACATGGATCGTCGAAAAGGCATTCAACGTAAAGGTGGAAAAAGATACCTGTATCCTTCCCGACGTCCTTTCCCGGAAGAAAGATTTTATTCCCGCCATCGGCAGGGCGCTAAGCATGGGCAGATAATCCGGCGTCCGGCGCAAAATCTGCTCTCTTTTTCACAGCACCGAAACGGTGATTTCCTGTATACTATAGGGCATCTGGTCAACACTACGCCGGTGTGGTGGAACTGGCAGACGCGCCGGACTCAAAATCCGGTGGGGGCAACCCCGTGGGAGTTCGATTCTCCCCACCGGCACCATATCTTTCAGGGGCTAAGCGGTATCTCCGGATTATCTGCCAATCAGGTAAAAGCTTCAGCAGGATTCAAATCCAACTGCAATTGACCTCGTCTCATCCTCATTTGCCCTCCGCCCTGAAGGGTGCATTTGAGCAACCAGGGATCGGTTGAAGAAAAGCGATTCGCTGCCCGGGGGCAGCGAATCACAAATTGTATCCACTACTGGACATTGTCGGGAACAATGAAATAGGTGACCCAGCGATAAAAGCGGTCGAAATTATTATCTGCGGGGCTTGTCCGTGTAACATTCAGTACAAGTACGTACAGTCCGGGCGGTAGAGCCGTGATGTCACCGGAGGCGATTGTGTCATTTACTTCAAGCACATTGCTTTTCCATGGTATAAGCCTCTTGAAGTTTTTCTTTCCGTTTGTCTGGCCCGGGGGATTGTTCTGGCCCTGTCCGCCCTGCGCTTGCGTGGTGTCGGCAAGTTCGTCCTGGAGTGAAGTGATCTGATCAAACACATTCAGAAAGAATATGTTGGAAGCATCGAATGATGCGTTAAACAGGCCGAACGAAACGTCGACGGGCTCATCGAATGGGCCGATGTCCACTTTGATATCAAAGCTGCCATGTGCAATGTCGCCGACGCCTATTGGTTTCGAAGCAGCCGGATCGCAGGCGATTACAGGGTCGGCAACGGGAGTATAAGTAAAGGCCTGCTTGAAGGTCGGGACCGGTATTGAGCAGGCTGTCGTAGTCTGCACGACAGGCATAAAATTAGATGCGCCCCTGACGCTGTAATATCCGTAAATCAGGTTGTCAGTCGGCGCCGAATTGGCATATGCCGTGCCAAAGGCAAGAACGGCGACGACGGCCGTCAAGACTGTTAAAAGCATATTTCTGAACATTCTTCTCCTCCTTTGCAAAATAATGAAAATGTGCGTCCTACCGCCGGTTCGGCGGCTGAGTTATATCACCTCCTCTTGAACTCGTTACTACAAAAATACATGGTGGAACGCACAAAAACAAGTTAAGTTTTCTTAATCAAAATGACGGGTCCGCATCACCTTCCCGTTGCCAGAGAATACCAGAGACGATGAAGTTTGTAAGTGATTTCGATTACAGTTTCGAAGGTTATTGGCATCCACGGAACTGAAAGCAGATGCCCTTTTTTGCTCCGGGGTTTACTCTGCCTGATAACCGTCACAGCGCTGTCTTTTCAGGAGTCCCGCTTTCCGATGCTAACCCGCGACACTATTCCGCGATAGTGACCAGCTTCGTCCAATATCAAGGAGACCCCTTATCCGATCATGAACTCATAGAACCTGTCCCTTCTTATGCATATTTTTTCAGTAACATGCATTATGAGTCGACGATCCTCTTTGCTTACTCCTTCGGGCAACATTTTTTGTGAGTCAATTCGATTCCCCCCCAGTCCGGTTGACATGTAGCATGTCGAGCGATAAACTTCATTTATATCGGGGAGCTGCCTTGTTTTCTTCGACTCATTTGCAAGAGGCTACAGTTGAAATGGCTTAATCTTATAAGAGCATGTCTTTTCTGTTATCCCGAAAGATTTCGGGAGAGGGAAGCTCTCCTTAAGAAAAGACCTTGTACAAATCTACACACCTATGACGGCATCCCCGACGACAAGTGCAGGAACAGATGCCGTTTATGCATAGGCGGGTATGTCGATCATTGCTTTGAACTAAGGATCGTCTTATGAGCCAGGCTGTCTCCGCGCCGAAATTAACAAATGGGAAGCCGATTAGCAGATCTGCTTTATCTATCGCTTATCATGACATCGCATTCAAATCTTTCGCCTGCATTTTAATCCCCAAAATAATTTTGTTCATATGGTTATCCTATAGGGGATCCGTGAGTTGGATACAGTTCCTCGTATCTTTTCCTCCAACATTCGGCGTTGTTTTAGTACTGATGTCATTCTCACTTTATATGAAGAATAATATACTGAAGCTGAGCTATCTGTTCTCGCTCGATTTTTTCTTTTCAGTCCTTTTCTTTGCCCAATCCCTCTATTTTAAGTACTTCGGAGACTTTGCATCGTTCTATCAGCTTGGTGAAATGAAGATGCTGGGTCCCGTATTCCACGCCATCATGGCAATCGCGGGTATGGAGGTACTGTTCTTTGCCGATCTTCCCCTCTGGCTTTTTTTGATAAAACTGCTTAAAAGGCAAACCAGTTACTCACAGCCCGGTTGGATTAAAGGGAGCATTTTCTTTCTCCTTGCTGGCCTGGTTTTAAATACGCTCGCCCTGCATCGAATTCATAATGACAGCACACAACTGGAATCGGTCTTTTCAAGGAAGGAGACTGTAAGACTGACGGGCCTCCCGACATACGAGATTTCCGACGCCTGGAATTACCTCATTGCCGAGAAAGAGAGACATTCCGTTTCCCGTGCCGACATCGAAAAGACTGAAGACTGGTTTCGGCAGCGTCGCGGAGAATCCGGAAACGAATTCACCGGACTCGGCAAAAGGTTTAACCTCATCGTCATTCAGGTAGAGTCACTCCAGAATTTTGTTATCGGCAGGAAACTGAACGGCCGTGAGGTTACCCCGAACCTGAACAGACTGGCTGAAAAAGGGATCTATTTCAGCCGGATTTACGACCAGACGGGCGCGGGGAATACATCAGACGCCACATTTCTCGCCAATTGTTCACTTTATCCTTCGGAGCGGGGGCCGGTCGCCTTTCTATATCCTAAAGACTCCTTTCAATGTCTCCCTCACATCCTGGGAAAATACGGCTACACGACGGCTACGATGCATGCATATGACAAGGCCTATTGGAACAGAGAGACATTCCAAAAGACAGAAGGATTTGAGCATCAGTTTTACAGGGACCAATATCTCATGACAGACAGCCTCGGCTGGGGACTGAGCGACCGGGCTTTCTTTAAGCAGAGTCTAACCAAGATAAAGTCTCTGCATAAGCCCTTCTTTGCCTACGTGACTACATTGACCAGCCATACGCCATTTGATGATGTTACCGCGGCGATCGACGATTTCCCGCTGGGGAGCCTAGAAGGAGAGCTTGTAGGCAATTACATCCGGGCCATCAATTATGTCGACGGGGCAATAGGAGAGTTTCTGCAGAACCTCGCCGAAAACAATCTTGCTTCAAATACCATTATAGTAATTTTTGGAGATCATCGTGCGCGCTTCGAAAAAAGCGACCTAAGAAAGATAGGTGTCAGCGATATGGCTGAGATAAAAAAGATTCCTCTGATTATCGCCTTCCCCGGTAAGGGGCTGAAGAGCAAAGTCATCGGGGGGCTCATCGACGTTGCCCCTACTGTTTCGAACATCCTCGGTGTTGATACTTCTGACGGGTTCTTTATGGGCAAGGACCTTTTGCGAAATGGAGGCACGGGCGAAGGCGGCTTTGTCGTTTTTCGTGACGGTTCGTATATAAGCAGGAAAAACTCTCTCGATGGCGCTGCAGCGAGCAGACGGCTCATGATATCCGATATGATAGAGGAGAAGGATCTTATACCTCTCCTGAAGAGCGATCCGGAAGCTGCCGGCGGTTAACCAGCCAATAAGAAGGTCAAGCCTGCAAGTTCAGAGAGAGAGCCAGTGGGGTCAGGTCTATTTTGTTAGCACTCCTCTCCGCATTAGCCTACCACTTGAGGTGCAGTGCTTTTACCGAGTGGGGGCCATGGGGTTTGCCCTTGAAATGTGACGAAATGTAAGACCTCCCGTAGAGACTTCCGGCTGTACTCCTAAGCGGGAAACGCCAGCCAGGAGGTGGCGACTTCCTGTGAGAAGCCGGGGGGTAGATTCGGCAGAATTGCGGAGGCGTCGATGAAAGTTGCATCGCATGCTGCCAGGCTACTGAGCCAGCGTTCCCAGAAGCTGATCGAAGACCGTGAAGGGCTGGTCGCCGACGATCTTCTGGCCGTTGATGATGAAGGTGGGGGTAGCGTTTACGCCATAGCTCTGCTGACCAGTCTTTTCCATTTCCTGGATGCCGTCGGAAAGGGTCTTGTCTGCAAGGCATGCATCGGCCTTTGTCTGAGGCATGCCGAGGATAGAGGCAAGTGCGTTTTCCGGATCTGTCTCGCTTACCCAGGAGGCCTGGTTCTCATAGATCAGCTCCAGCGCCTCGAAGTAGTGGGCATTGCCCGAGCAGCGGGCCAGCATCGATGCGGTAAGTCCCGCCTGGTTGAAGGGGAAATCGCGATAGATCAATTTAGCCTTTCCCGTATCAATATACTTCGCCTTTAGCTGGGGCAGGGTGTTTAAATGGAAGTCGGCGCAGTGCGGGCAGGTGAGAGCGGCATAGTCAATGATTGTGATCGGCGCATTCGGGTCGCCCAGCACCTTTTCCGAAAGCATCTCGTCAATTCCGGGCAGGACGTCAGCAGAAGTCGACGCAGGACCGCTGTCGCTACCGCACCCCGCAGCAACGAGAAGAGTAAGGAAACAGAGGATGGCCATTAGCCATGCCGTCAATACAGGCCTGGTCTCTGTGTCCGTATCGCAGTGAATCTCTCTTCGTCGCATGGTGTTCAACAGCCCTCCGATGTTTTTTCAAGAATAACATGTTTCCATGATTTTGGGACATCCGATAGCGCCTCTTGTCAAAACATCGCCTGTGGGGACGTCGTTGCCCTGGTGGACTGGGTCATGCAGGAAGGAGCGGCATTGGTTACCGTTTTCCGTTCAGGGAATGCACCAGCTTATGAAGATCAGCTATTTACCCTGCGTCAATTTTTCAAATTGGTGGTCCTGTCCGAAAAGTAGCCGTTCTTCTAATATGATGCAGTCCGCGAGATTCAGGACCCAAAAATAATCCGGTTTTAATTCCCTGGATTTAACAAAGAAACCGACTTCCTCATCGCTCTGGCAGGCAACAAAGGCATAATTTTCACTATGGTCAATAACAAGAAAACGTTCCGTTTTATCTTTGAATGATCCCATAAAACCTCCTTTTTGAAAGGAATTTTAAAGATATTCATTTTCAGCTTAAAACAGAAACCTAGTCATATCATACTATGACCAGCACTTTACGTCTACTTAACTTAAAAGTGTTTTGCAGCTTCGCCATCCACGCTGCAAAAATGAGGGAATGCCCGAAAAAGCATGCCTCATCTATCTTCTTTTCATTCACAATAAAATAATAATGTTGCTTTTCTCGCTCATTAGTGCTATTAAAAAGGTGTCGCTTTTTAAGCGGTGACCAGGGGACATCTTGTCCTCGTGTTTGTTTATTTCATATCTCAAGGAGAACAATAGTACTATGAAGGGAACAGTAAAGTGGTTCAATGACTCAAAGGGATTCGGATTTATTACAGCCGAAGATGGAAGCGACGTTTTTGTCCATCATACCTCTATCGTGGGAAATGGCTTCAAGTCGCTTGCTGAAGGTGAGCAGGTTACTTTCGATGTCGAAAAGGGCCCCAAAGGACCGAAGGCTGTCAACGTAGTAAAAGAATAGAAGACTCGAAGAAAGCAGAAAATATGGCGGGTCTACCGGCCCGCCTTTTAACCATCAAATGTCAATCATTCAATGAAGTAATCTGACGGCCGACGAGGCGACCCTCATCCAAATGAAACGGCGACGGGAACGGTGATGACCGAGTTGGCTCAGCGGACTTCACTTGCGGATTTCTGCTTTTAATCTCCGGGGAGATCCTGCATTTTGATAATTTTTACACCCTGTGGTCTCTGCGAACCGGTCCAAATTATAGACAGGTGATCCAAATCGTCAACGGCGGTTGTGTCTTTCGGAGGGGATAGTCTCTGCAGCCAGGCCCGCGTCAGCTTTATCTTCAACCGGACAAACCTGGTCTTAGCCGGTCAGACCTTCCGTTTCCTGTGGCAGTTCGGGCAGTTACCGCCCTCTGGTACGAAGCTGCCGCATTCGCTGCATTGTACGAGTTCTATCGGGAGTTCCTTCTTGCAGTACCGGCAGACGGAATCGCCCACCGGCACTATCCGCGAACAGTATGGGCATCTCTTTGTCTGTCCCCTCGTAAGAACGGGCGGGAGCAGGAGCACCGCTATGACCACAGGCGGCATGACCGCGCATACCAGACCCCAGAGGAGTATGCTCCTTCCCTTCCCGCGTGCGATATAGCCGCCGATGACACCCGCTATCACCCGCAGCAGCAGAAATCTATACAACCTTGTCCTTCTTCTTCAGGAGTTCAGCGGCTCTCCTGTGGAGCCTTTCGTTCCCGGCGGCCAGCAGGGCCGAACTTCGCTCAAGACCCAGCTGCACATCCTCTATGTCCTTCCCCTCGATGTCTGTAAAAACTCCCCCCGCTTCCCGCACCAGGAGGTACCCTGCAGCGAAATCGAAACTCCGTGAAGGAGAGGGGGAAACAAAGACGCTAACCGCACCATATGCAACATATGAAAGGTCGAGGGCGGTCGCCCCGAGGCATCTCGTCTTTCTGGAACGGGAAAGAAGAGGCAAAAGGAGAGGGACGTCCCGCGCCGGGGACTGGGCCTCATAAGCTGACAGGTACAGTTCATCATCCCTCTGGCCCTCGATCGGCTCTCCGTTAAGGAAAGAGCCCGCCCCCTTTTCAGCCCAGAATTCATCTCCGCTTACAAGGTTGACGACATATGCAAACCTTACGTCACCGAGGGTCTTTCCCTCTGCAACGGCTATCGACGCACAGTAGAAAGGGATGCCTGAAACGGCGTTCCTGCTCCCGTCTATGGGGTCTGCGATGACAACCGTTGCAGCACCGCCCATGTCGACGAACCCCGCTTCTTCGGATATCAGGGTGAGCGGTTCCCCAAGAGAGCGGAACCCGGAGACAATAATGTCCTCGGCCTTCTTATCTATTTGAAAGGTCTTGTCTCCGCCGGCCCCGGTACCGAGGGAGGTTTTCAGGTTTTGTGACTGCCTCATGGCGGGGATTTCCTCCATCAGCCGCCTGCCTATGTCTCTAAGGTCCTGTATTTTCATGATAAGGCTATTTTACGTGAAGAGAGACCTGCGGGCAACCTGCGTGACTGTCATTCCAAAGGATGGCCTTTCGACAGCAAAGCATTTTTTACTGATTTTTTGCCCCGGGTCGCTTCTGAGGCAATAAATGGCTAACTGTGCCATTAAACAGCCTTTCGGGTGTTTATGCCGGGCCTTTAAATGTTTTATTGCAGCTATACATAGGGTAAAATAGGCGATGAAGGTTCTCCGGAACATCCTGATATTTCTTCTGGTCCTGGCGCCTGTTACCGCCTATTCACTCAATGTCAGGGAATACCTCCTTGACAACGGCCTGAAGGTCTTGATCGCTGAAGACCACAAGGCGCCGACAGCCACTTTCCAGGTATGGTACCGCGTCGGCTCCCGTGACGAGCGCACAGGCAAGACCGGCCTGAGTCATCTCCTGGAACATATGATGTTCAAGGGGACTTCGGCTTACGGCCCAAAGACCTTCTCTCAGACCATCCAGAGGGCCGGGGGGTGGAACAATGCCTTTACAACGCGGGAGTATACGGCGTATTTCGAGCTGATCGCCTCCGACCGCATCGGGCTGCCGATCACCCTCGAATCCGACAGGATGCGGAACCTGGTCCTCACGCCCGCGGCTGTGCTTTCCGAGCGGGACGTTGTGATGGAGGAGAGGCGACTCCGGTATGAAGATAATCCTCAGAACCTGCTCTTTATGGAGGTCCTGGCGGCGGCCTTCAAGAACCATCCCTACCGGTGGCCGGTGATCGGCTGGCAGTCCGACCTGAAGAGCCTGAACCCCTCTGACCTTGTCGCATATTACAGGGCTTATTATGCTCCGAACAATGCGGTAATTATAGTGGTGGGAGACGTGAATCCGGCCGATGTCCTATCCAGGATCAGGGAATCCTTCGGCAAGATCCCCCGCGGGCCTGCCATATCCCGAAGCGCGGTCAGGGAAGACGAACAGTACGGCGAAAAGAGGATATATGTCAAAAAAGAGGCGGAACTTCCCTGCATACTTTCTGTCTATAAGGTCCCCGGTATCGGGGAGGAAGACAGTTATGCCCTCGACGTGCTTGCAAACGTCCTTTCGGAGGGTAAGAGTTCGAGGATATACCGCTCGCTTGTTTATGACAAACAACTGGCCTTATCGGCCTGGGCAAGTTACGACGGCATGTACCGCGACCCTTTCCTCTTTATGACCGGGGCGACAGCCGCCCGGGGCAAAGCCATCGGGGACGTCGAGAAGGCGCTTTTGGAAGAAATAGAAAGGATAAAGAAGGAACCGCCCGCCGGGCGGGAGGTGCAGAAGGCGAAAAATCAGATCGAGGCGTCCTTTATAATGCGCCAGGACTCTCTCCACATGCAGGCAAGGATGATCGGCGCCTTCGAGATGGTCGGAGGCTGGAGGCTTCTGGACACTTACCTCGCAGGCATAAGAAAGGTCTCCCCGGGAGATCTGACACGCGTTGCGCGTAAATATCTCGTCCCCGAGAGGGAAACAACCGGCATTCTGATCCCGCTGAAAAAGGGGTTTGGCGATGAACGGTAGGACGATAAGATCAGCCTGCTTCTTTTTCCTGTTCTGTCTCTTCGCCCTGAATATCCCTGCCGCCCCGGCCGGCGCAGCAGGGCCGGCTGAAAGAGAGGTGCTTCCGAGCGGCCTTACACTCCTTCATTCCGAAAGAACAGAGCTGCCTATGGTTAAGGTAGTGGTGGCGATAAAGGCGGGCAGCGTCCTTGAGCCATCCTCCAAAGCCGGGCTCGCAAACCTTACGGCCGACCTCCTGAACGAAGGGACAGCCAGGCGGACGTCAGGGCAGATCAGCGAACAGATCGAGTTTGTCGGCGGACAGTTGAGTACCTCAGGCGGCCGCGATTACGTCACCGTGTCGTTGTCCGTTCTGAAAAAGGACCTGGAACTGGGGTTCGACCTTATCTCCGATATCATCATGAACCCGGCCTTCAGTCAGGGCGAGATAGAGAGGCGGAAGGCGATCATAAGAAGTCTAATCCTGCGGCAGAAGGAAGATCCCGGAACAATGGCGGCGAAGGCTTTCCTGAAGGCCGTTTATGGGGAACACCCTTACGGCCGGCCGGAGGAAGGCACGGAAGAGACGCTCGATGCCGTTACGCGCAAGGATATAGTCGACTTTCACAACCGGTACTATGCCCCAAATAATGCCATAATGGCAGTTGTCGGCGACATAAGCATGGAGAGGACGAAGTATTTGGTTGGCAGATACTTCGGGGAGTGGCATAAGCGGGAGATACCCGACATCGAGGTCCCGAAGCCGAAACGGCTCGCAGGTCCCGAGGTAATCAGGATCGACAGGGACATCACCCAGGCCAACATCATCATCGGGCACCTCGGTATAAAGAGGGACAACCCCGACTATTACGCGGTCTCGGTCATGAATTACATCCTTGGCGGGGGCGGATTCGCCTCGAGGCTGATGGACAATATAAGGGACAACAGGGGGCTCTCCTATGACGTGCGCAGCCTTTTCTCAGCCGGCAGGTATGCCGGGAGTTTTCAGGTGGAGCTGCAGACAAAGAACCGCTCGGCCAATACATCCATCGGCGAGATATTCAGGGAAATGCAACGGATAATTACCGAGCCGGTAACCGGCCGGGAACTGAGCGACGCGAAGTCATACCTGACGGGCAGCTTTCCCCTGCGTATTGACTCTATAAATAAGATGGCCGATTTTCTGATCGCAGTGGAATTTTACGGCCTGGGCCTGGACTATGCCGACAAATATAACGGCTACATAAACGCCGTCACCAAAGAAGACGTCCTCCGGGTTGCCCGGCACTATCTGCATCCTAAGGACTATGTCCTAGTCGTAGTCGGCGACCTGAAGAAGGCGTCGCTCAGGCATTAAACCTGCAAAAGCATTTTCGCCACGGATTAACACGGATGGGCACGGATTCTTGAAAACTCAGACTTCTTTCGTCACTGAACCGACAGGTGAGGTCTCCCGGGTAAGCAGTATTTCTTTTTATCGGTAGTTATCCGTGGTCATCCGTGGTTTACCGCCGGTTAAAGGTTAACGGGCTATCTCGCCCTTCTCCTGTCCATTATGTAGATGCTCTTGGCGAAGGTCTTGGCGTACTGCTTGATCTCCGCCACCTTCAGGGCGACCTCCTTTGGTTCTCTTATCACCGTGCGGTCGGTATTAACCACCGCTATGGAGAGTGTCATTATGCCCACTATAACCGGTCTGTCGTTTCTGTCCACCGAGACGATATATCCTTTTTTAAGATCCTCGGGATCGTAAAACTGCCCTATCCCCTTGTCGAACTCGTCTATGATCCTCCTGCACATGGACTGCACCTCTTCCGGATTACAGATTATGACAAAATCGTCTCCCCCGATATGTCCGAGGAAATCGCCTGGGACGCCCACCTCTTTCTTGATGGCCGCCAACAGTTCTCCCAGCCATTTGATGATATCGCTTCCGCGCGCGTAGCCGTACCTGTCGTTAAATGCCTTGAAGTTGTCGAGGTCAGCCAGGCAGAAGGAAAAGCTGCGGGTTTCATTGAGCCTCGTGAGAAGTTCCTTCTCTATGGCGAGGTTTCCGGGGAGTTTCGTCAGCGGGTTGGCGTCCAGGTTCATCTCCTCGAGTTCCTTCAGTCTGGCGGACATTTCCTTGAAGGAGATCGCCAGATCGGCAAGTTCGTCGACGCCGGTTATTTCTGGGAGGTTGTCGAAGTCGCCGCTCTGAATCGAGACAGTTGCCGCCTTCAGTCTGTCTATTGCAGTTGTCACATACTTTGTTATAAAAGACGCGAGGAAGATCCCGAAAAGGAGCGCGCCGATGCTGAGCATGATGGTTATCATGAGCGCCTTTTCCCCGAATGAGTACGAGCGGTTGATGTTACGGTTCTGCTTGTCTTTGATCTTCAGGGAGATGTCCTTCAGCGAGAACAGTATTTTGTTGAAGGCGCTCTTGACCTGGGTCGATGAGAGAAGGCCGGCCTCTTCCGTCCGTCCGCTCCTGACAAGGGAGATCTCTTTCGTAAAAAGACTGTCGTATTCTTTGTGGGAAACGCCGATTTCCGCGAGGGGGCCTTTCAACGAGGGCTGGCTGTTCGTCATATCCGAGACCAGCGAGCTGAATTCCCTGCTCCTGCTCCAGAAGGAGTCCTCCGCGTCCGCCTCCCTGAAAGTGAGTGCGCGTTTCTCATAGAGGTTCTGCGCCAGGAGGAGGTCGTTCAGTTTGGTGACTTTTTCCTGGGCCGACGCGTCGTCAAGTATGATCCCTGTCGAAATCTTGTTCAGCTCCACGAGGCTCCAGATCGCGTAGCCGCCGACGATCAGGGTAAAAAATACCATCGCCATGTATCCCAGGAATATCTTCTGCCGTAGTGTAAGATTCATTCTTTATCAGTGCCCTCCTATTATAGCCAAATTGAGATGATTTTCATCTTTCCCCGGCCGCAGCCGGTGTTGATCCAGCTTTTTTTTCGGCGGAGGGGGAGGAAAACGGAAGGCGAGAGCAGGGTGCGATGTGGTAAAATAACTGATCTCGAAGAGGAAGGTAAGCAATGTCAAAACTACCCATAAACATAGAAGAAGAGATGAAAGTGAGCTACCTGGATTACGCGATGAGCGTGATCATAGGGAGGGCGCTTCCCGAGGTGAGGGACGGCCTCAAGCCTGTGCAGAGGCGCATCCTTTACGCGATGTTCAGGGAGGGTCTGCTTCCGGGCAAAAAATATTCGAAGAGCGCCGGTGTGGTCGGCGAGGTCCTTAAAAAATACCATCCCCACGGAGACTCGGCTGTCTACGACGCCCTCGTAAGACTTGCACAGGACTTCAACATGAGGTATCCCCTGGTGGACGGCCAGGGCAATTTCGGCTCGGTAGACGGCGACCCGGCCGCAGCATACAGATATACCGAGGCCAAGCTGGCAAAAATAGCGGAAGAACTGCTTGCCGATATCGACAAGGAAACGGTTGATTTTACCCCCAATTTCGACGAGACCACTGATGAGCCGCTGGTCCTTCCTTCCAGGATACCGAACCTTATTGTCAACGGAGCCGCCGGCATCGCCGTCGGCA
>JBJKPE010000180.1:0-12625 GCA_046706685.1 Thermodesulfovibrionales bacterium
CCCTGAAGAGAATGACAGACTCATCGGTCAGTGCGGCATCCGGTTCTTTCTCGATTACGGCAAAGGGTACGCCGTCCGCCTCCAGTTCACTGCATATTATCCTCCCCATCCTGCCGTAGCCGCATATGATGTAGTGGTCCTTGAGGTCTTTGATTTTCTTTTCCAATCTTTTCCTCCCGAATATTTCCTGGAGTTCGCCTTCCAGAATGAACTTTGCCCCTGTGCTCAGCGTATAAAAGACGGTGCCGACCCCCCCGACGATAAGAACGATTGTGAACATTTTGCCGACGGGAGAAAGGTCGTGGACCTCCTTGTATCCCACGGTGGTCAGGGTAATGACAGTCATATATATGGCGTCGAAGAAATTCCATTTCTCCAGCAGCATGTATCCGCCAGTGCCGAAGGTTAGTATGAATATGATCATGCCGGCGGAAAGCAGGAGCTTTTTTTTGAGTTCTCTCAACCGTTATATTTCCCCCTCCGGATCATTTTCTGATAAATCATAACACTTTTCAAGGCCACCGGCCGGGTTATTACTACCGGTAAGGATTGAGTCGGCGAAGCGGCAGGTTACCGGGCGATGCGGTAACGGTGACGGAGGTATTCGATCAGACCGGGCAGCACGGAAATAAAGATGATGGCGACGATGGCTAGGGAGAAATTGTTCCTTACCACTGGAAGCCGGCCGAAGTAGAAACCTGCAAAGAGGAAGAGACCTACCCAGGCGATGCCGGCCGTGACATTATAGAAGGTAAAGCGCCAGTGAGTCATGAAGCCAACTCCGGCAACAAAGGGGGCGAAGGTTCGTATAATGGGTATGAACCTCGCTATGACGATCGTCTTCCCGCCGTGTTTTTCGTAAAAGCGATGTGTTCGGTCGAGGTACTCCTTATTCAGGAAACGAACATTCTTTTTTTGAAAGACCTTGGGTCCTATGCGGTAGCCTATCCAGTAATTGACGGTGTTTCCTCCTATAGCAGCCAGACTGAGCAGTGGAAAAAGCAATTCAACCTGCATTGAACCACTGGCGGCAAATGTCCCTGCGGCGAAAAGAAGGGAATCACCCGGCAGAAAAGGGGTCACCACGAGGCCTGTTTCGCAGAAAATGATAAGAAAAAGAATGAGATAGGTCCAGGCCCCGTAATTCTGTATGACGACGCTCAGGTGCCTGTCAAGATGCAGGAAGATATTTATAAGACTATGCAGTATTTCCAATTTTACCCCGGCGGAAAAAGACGAAACACTCCCTCGCCTGACTACTAATACAATTTCGTTATTATAACATTTAGATATGGCATAATACCGCATGCGAAAGCCGAGAGCTATAGTGTGTGATGATGACGAGGTAATTTTGCATGTCTTCAAACATATGCTGGAAGCCGCGGGCTATGAAGTTTTGACGGCGGATACCCCTGTGACCTGTTCTTTTTTCAGGGAACATAGCGATAGTTGCCCGCAGCACAGCCGCTGCACAGACGTACTCGTAACCGATTATGCCATGCCTGACATGACAGGGATGGAATTGCTTGAGATGCAGCACAGTGGGGGCTGCAAGCTTACAAGTAAGAATAAGGCGTTGATGACCGGGAAGGACGATGCTCAACTCAGAGAGCGCGCAGCGGTATTGGGATGCGAGTTCTTTCCCAAGCCTGTGCTCATATCCACTCTCCTGGCGTGGATTAAGGAGTGTGAAAAACGCTTTGACCTGTCAGAACCCCTTGCGTCGGATCTTTTCCTGCCAGGGAGGAAAGAAGACATTTCCGTTCGTTCCTGGTGATGACGGACAGCCGCCTGAACTATCATGGATCTGCAACACTGAACGGTTATTTTCCGTAAAACTCAGCGGAAAATTCATCTTATAATGCATGAGGGTTCGTCGGCGTTAGCGGCAAGCTTTCCCCCCTATATTTACTTTAAATTCTCCGCAGTTTAAAGTAGAATAAAGCTTATCCTGTTTCCGGTGGAGGTGGCTGCGTGGGACATATAAAGGGGCTCAAGTGCAGGGAATGCGGAAGAGAATATCCGATTGATCCCATCTATGTCTGCGAATTCTGTTTTGGACCGCTTGAAGTCGCCTACGACTACGAAAGTATCGCGAAGACGCTAAACACGGAAGAGATCGGCAAGCGGGATAAGAATCTGTGGAGATACAGGGAGCTTCTGCCGATAGACGGGGAACCAAAGGTCGGCCTGCATTCCGGATTCACCCCCCTGTTGAAGGCCGACAACCTTGCAAAGGTCCTCGGAGTGGACTCAATATACATTAAGGATGATACCGTTGTCCACCCTACGCTGTCCTTTAAAGACAGGGTTGTGTCCGTAGCGCTCACCAAGGCCAGGGAATTCGGATTCGACACCGTTGCCTGTGCCTCTACCGGCAATCTTGCACACTCGGTTTCCGCGCACGGCGCCAAGGGAGGATTCAAGCGATTTATCTTTATACCGGCGACCCTTGAGGCAAGCAAGATCATAGCATCTCTAGTCTACGAGCCGAACCTGATCGCGGTCGACGGGAATTATGACGATGTTAACAGGCTTTGCAGCGAGGTGGCGAACAAGTACCGGTGGGCTTTTGTAAACATCAACATAAGGCCTTTTTACGCGGAGGGATCAAAAACTCTGGGCTATGAGGTCATAGAACAACTCGGGTGGAAGGCCCCGGACAACGTAGTGATCCCATGTGCCAGCGGTTCCCTCCTGACCAAGGTTTGGAAGAGTTTCAAGGAGTTGAAACAAATCAATATCCTGAAGGACCTCAATACGAAGGTTTTTGCCGCCCAGGCTGCGGGGTGCAACCCGATCACGACTGCTGTGAGAAATGATACAGATATCATCAGGCCGGTGAAGCCGGATACGGTTGCCAAATCGCTGGCGATCGGCAATCCTGCCGACGGGTATTATGCAACACAGGTGATAAAGGAAACGGGGGGGTATGCTGAAGATGCAAGCGATCAGGAGATCATAGATGCTATAAAACTTCTTGCCAGAACAGAGGGAGTATTTGCAGAGACTGCAGGCGGCGTTACGCTGGCCTGCGCAAAGAAGCTCATCGAGACTGGAAAGATAAGGAAGAATGAGACCACCGTCATTTGCATAACCGGCAACGGGTTGAAGACACAGGAGGCCCTGAAGGGGCATGCCCGGTCGCCTCACTATATCAAGCCGAACCTGGCCTCCTTCGAAGAGGTCCTTGAAAACATCAACAAAGGTCAATGACCCGACCGGTCTGCGACGGCAAGGAGGAGAATACATGGCTGTAAAGGTAAGAATTCCGACTCCGCTTCAGCGGTTGACGCAGGGTAAAGAAGAGGTCGAGTCCGGGCCCGGAACCATCATCGAACTTATAAACGATCTTGAGATTAAATATCCGGGAATCGCCGAACGCATATCCGAAAACGGAAAGATCAGGAGATTCGTCAACATATACCTGAATGATGAAGACATCAGGTTTCTTAAAGCGGAAGATACGGATGTGAAGGACGGGGATGAGGTGTCAATCGTGCCTGCTATCGCAGGCGGAGGAAGACAGGAGGAGCAATGAAAAAGAGGGTGAAACTGACCTTTCCCCAGCAGTTGATCAAAGAGCCGGTTATCTTCACGATGGCAAAACAGTACAATGTAATGCCCAATATAAGGAGGGCAAGGGTCACGGAGACGGTGGGGGAAATGATTCTTGAGCTGGAAGGTAACGAAGAAGACCTTGAAAAGGGGCTTAACTGGCTCAGGGAGAAGGGAATACAGGTGGAAACGGTCGAGGGCGATATTGTTGAATAGATGCGCCGGGAAATGGCAGAGAGGATAATCAGGAATATCTGATGAAATACGTTGTGATTGTCGGAGACGGCATGGCTGACAGGCCGCTTGATGAGCTCGGCGGCAAGACACCGCTACAGAGGGCTTCCACCCCTAATATGGACAGGCTGTGCGTCGTGGGAATTCCGGGGAGGGTGAGGACTGTTCCTCATGGCATGCACCCCGGCTCGGATGTTGCAAACCTCAGCATACTTGGATACGACCCCCATCTCTTTTATACGGGCAGGGCGCCTCTCGAAGCGGCCAGTATAGGTGTGGCACTATCGAAGGACGATGTGGCTTTCCGGTGCAACCTTGTCACCCTTAAAGACAGGTCTGACAAACCCGGTGCCAGTATGGAAGACTATAGCAGCGGTCACATAACGACAGAGGAGTCGGCGGAACTCATACGCGATATAGACGGGAAGCTTGGCACGGATGTTATCAGGTTTTATCCCGGCGTCAGCTACCGCCATCTCATGATCTGGGCCGGAGGGCCCGTAGATGTGGAGTGCGTTCCGCCTCATGACATAATAGGGAAGGACGTTGCGGACTATCTGCCCGCGGGGAAGGGCGAGGATGTACTTCGGAGGTTGATGACCGACTCTTTCGAAATTCTCGCCGATCATCCGGTGAACAAAAAGAGGATGGAAAAAGGTAAAAACCCCGGCAACAGCGTATGGTTCTGGGGACAGGGCAAAAAGCCCGTCCTGCCGACCTTTCAGGAAAAATATTCTCTGCGCGGCGCTCTAATTTCAGCCGTCGACCTGACAAGAGGACTCGGTATTTACGCCGGCTTTAAGATACTGGATGTCCCGGGAATTACGGGCTATCTGGACACGAACTACAGAGGAAAAGCGGAAGCCGCGTTGAAAGCGCTGGAGAGTGAGGACTTTGTGTACATACACGTCGAAGCGCCTGACGAGGCGGGGCATTCCGGCAATTGCGGCGATAAGATACGTGCTATCGAAGATTTCGATTCCTTCGTTGTAGGTCCCGTCATGGAGGGGCTGAAAGAATTCGGGGAGTACAGAGTATTGCTCCTTCCCGACCATCCGACGCCGCTGGAGCTCAGGACCCATACGGCCGACCCGGTCCCTTTTGTCCTCTTTGACAGCACGAGCCCCCGAAAGAATGAAGGCCTGACCTATGACGAAGAAATGGCCGACAGGGAAGGCAATTTGTCTTTTGAAAAAGGCCATACCTTGATGGATTACTTCATCAAGGGTCGGTTGCCTTCTTAGAAGAAATATCAGCAGCGAGTCTTAACGAAGGTGCCACCTTCTGCAATGCCGTGGCAAGATTCAGGGCGGGCCGGAATGACAAGCGAATAAATAAACGGCGGGAGAGGCGTTATATTGCCATGGAGCGGCCCGCATTCTATGAAGCTGAGGAGGTTTACTATTCATGCTGATTGTTCAAAAATACGGAGGTACATCCGTTGCGAACGTGGAGAGGATCAAGGCGGTTGCCGAGAGGGTTGCAAATACGGTCGGCAAGGGAAACAAGGTGGTGGTCGTCGTTTCCGCAATGGCGGGTGAGACGGACAAGCTGATCGGTCTGGCCCAGCAGATATCCTCCGTACCTAATGACAGGGAGATGGATATGCTTCTTTCATCCGGCGAGCGCGTGACCAGCGCGCTCACCGCGATGGCTATCGAGGCCGAGGGATGTCGTGCGAAGGCGCTTACGGGGAGACAGGCCGGCATTATAACCGACAAGGTCCATACAAAGGCGAAGATCGAAAGGATATCGGGTGAACGCATCAGGAAGGCGCTGGCCGACGACAATGTAGTCGTCATCGCTGGTTTTCAGGGGGTGACGGAAGGGGAGGCCGATGTCACTACCCTTGGAAGGGGTGGTTCCGATCTTTCTGCAGTCGCCATAGCGGCAGCGATAGAAGCCGATCTGTGCGAAATTTATACCGATGTCGATGGTGTATATACGACGGACCCCAATATTGTTGCGGAGGCGCGGAAGCTCGAAAAGATATCTTACGAAGAGATGCTGGAGTTAGCGAGTCTGGGGGCGAAGGTTCTCCAGACCAGGTCTGTTGAATTTGCGAAGAAATACAACGTTCCCCTTGTAGTCAGGTCGAGTTTTAATGACAATGCGGGTACTCTAGTGGTGGAGGAGGATAAAGATATGGAAAATGTTGTTGTATCGGGAATTGCGTATGATAAAAACCAGGCGAAGATCACCGTCGTGAACGTGCCCGACAAGCCGGGAATAGCCGCAAAGCTGTTTGAAGCCATCGCCTCCTCGAATATTGTAGTAGACATGATCGTGCAGAATATCAGCAGCGACGGCAGGTCTGCGGACATTTCATTCACCGTTCCGAAAACGGATTCTAAAAAGGCCCTCGGGGTGACTGATGCGGTGGCGAAGGAGATGGGTGCGGACCGCGTAGACATGCGAGACGATATCAGCAAGGTCTCGGTTGTGGGCGTGGGCATGAGGACCCACTCGGGTGTTGCTGCCAAAATGTTCGAGGTTCTCGCCGATCATAAAATTAATATAATAATGATAAGCACTTCGGAGATAAAGGTATCGTGCGTTATCGACCTTAAGTTCACTGAATTAGCGGTCAGGGTGCTACATGAGACCTTCGGCTTGTCAGGTTAACTACAGGCCGAAATACTGCGGGAAGACAAACGAAATAGATGACGAATTCGTATACATACTCATATTACACAATAGCCGGTGAGAGGCTATAATAGAGCTATGCGAAAAATAGAGATATACGATACGACACTGAGGGACGGAGGTCAATCGGAGGATATCGCCTTTTCCGTGGAGGACAAGCTCCGCATAACCGCCAGACTGGATGAACTTGGCGTACACTATATCGAAGGAGGATGGCCCGGCGCCAACCCGCGTGACGTGGAATACTTTGAAAGGGTCAGAAAACTGAACCTTTCAAAATCGACGGTTGTTGCCTTCGGCAGCACCCATCGGCCGAAGAAAAAACCTGAAAACGACGCCGTCCTGAAAGCCCTCATCGAAGCCGGTACTCCGGCGATTACTATCTTCGGAAAGACCTGGGACTTTCACGTCGTGGAGGCGCTCAGGGTGCCCCTCGAAGAAAATCTTGAGATTATACATGACTCCATAGCTTATCTTAAGAAGTATGCTGAAAAAGTTTTTTTCGACGCCGAACATTTTTTTGATGGATACAGGAACAACCCTGAATACGCACTGAAATGCCTCGCAGCCGCCGATGATGCTGGTACCGACTGCCTGGTGCTCTGCGACACGAACGGGGGGACTATAACGTCCGCTGTTCGGAACATCGTCAAGAGGGTCGTTGGAGATTTCAGGACTCCCGTCGGGATCCATGTCCATAACGATGGCGACTGTGCCGTGGCCAATTCAGTTATTGCCGTAGAGGTCGGGGCCTCACAGGTTCAGGGGACGATAAACGGCATAGGCGAGCGCTGCGGAAACGCCAACCTTATTTCGATTATACCGAATATCCAGCTGAAACTAGGACTTGAGTGCATCAGTCCCGGGCAATTGCGAGAGTTGCGTCAGGCGTCGCGATTTGTTGACGAGATAGCGAATGTCAGACATTTCAAGCGCCAGCCCTATATTGGCGACAGCGCTTTTGCCCACAAGGCCGGCATGCACGTCAGCGCGATCGTGAAGCATCCGGGCACGTATGAACATATCGTCCCGGAACTGGTAGGAAACTCACGTCGTATTCTCATATCCGATCAGGCCGGCAAGAGCAGTATTTTGAGAAAGGCCGAGGAGTTCGGAATGAAACTCTCGGGTGATTCCCCCGAGGTGCAGCAGATTGTCCACGAACTCAAAGACCTGGAGAACCAGGGATATCAGTTCGAGGGCGCCGAGGCTTCGTTCGAATTGCTCATGAAGAAGGCCCTCGGGCTCCACAAACAGTTTTTTGATCTTATCGAGTTCAGGGTCATAGTTGAGAGGAGGACGAAGAGGGAGGAACCGATCAGCGAAGCCACGATAAAGTTGAAGGTAGGAAGCGACGTTGAACATACGGTGGCAGAAAGCAAAAAGGGACCGGTGAATGCCCTTGACAAGGCGCTGAGGAAGGCCCTGGAAAAATCCTTTTCGAAGGAGTTAAGAGACGTAAAGCTTCTGGATTATAAGGTCCGCGTATTGGCCGCCGAAAGGGGTACCAGCGCAAAGGTGAGGGTCCTCATCGAGTCGGGTGACGGTGAGAACCGGTGGGGAACGGTCGGCGTATCGGAGAATATCATTGAGGCGTCTTACAAGGCCCTTGTGGACAGCATTGAATATAAATTGCACAAGGAAGAGGACCTTTCTCAGGACAGATCCACATAAGTCAGGGTTTCAGATCGGCAGAAGCGGGAAAAAACTGAAAGGAGCTATGAGATGAGCACAGTCAGAGCAAAACTGACGTATACAAATGGGCTACAGTTCGTAGGACAGGCCGACTCAGGCCATGCGATAGTCCTGGACAGCGATTCGGCCGTTGGAGGACAGAATAGCGGCCTGAGACCGATGGAACTCCTGGCAATAGGTCTTGGCGGCTGCTCCGGAATGGATGTGGCATCCATCCTTAGGAAAAAGAAGGAGAAACTGAGCGGTCTTGAAATTAATGTTGAAGGCAAAAAGGCTGAAGACCACCCCCAGAAATATACCGACATGCATATTGAGTTCATTGTAAAGGGCAGGAATCTCTCTGAAGAGGCGGTGAAAAAAGCGATACAACTCTCGATGGACAAGTATTGTTCAGTTAAAGCGACACTTGAGGGAACAGCCGCAATATCTTTTGATTACAAGATAATTGAAGAGTAGGGTAATCAGGCACTGTGATAAATTGCTTGATTCAGTGAAGCTGTAGCGTATCCTTCCGAAAGTCATTGGAGGATTCCGGACAAGCCGGGATGACGAGCAAACGACACGAATAAATACGAATTGGCAGACTTGAAAGGCATTCGGCTACGGATAAACACGGAATGCCGCGGATTCCCGAGAACTTTGAAGTTGTTTCATCACTCACTCAGTCGGTGAGAGTTTTCCGGGTGAAAACACTTGTTCTTATCCGTATTCGTCCGTGTCTATCCGCCGTTTATAGGATAAACAGACTGTCATCAGTTTCATTAACCGGTCCGGCAGGGAAGGTTGAATGAAAGGATCGTAAACCTTAATGTTTCACGATAGCGTCTTCCCCCGGGGTTCAAGTTGAAGAATTTGCTGCGGTTACTTTTAAAAAATTTGGCCACGCTCGGATTTGTGGGCTATATGCCTTTTGCCCCGGGAACGTGGGGCAGTGCCGTCGGTCTGGTCTTCGCGCTGTCGCTTAATTTGTCTCCCGTGGTGCAATTCCTCGTGATAGCTTCCGCAATTGTCGTGGGAATAATATCATCTGATACAGCCGAGGTTCTCATAGGAGAACGAGACAGCAGCAAGATTGTAGTAGATGAATTTGCCGGCTATCTTGTCTCGGTATTCTACGTGCCGCATACATATGTTTTTTTGGTTGCGGGCTTTCTTTTGTTCAGGATTTTCGATATACTAAAGCCGTTTCCGATAAACCGTATTGATGAATCTTTGAGCGGGGGGCTGGGCATTATGGCGGATGACCTCTTGGCCGGCGTATACGTGGGCATTCTTCTGAGGCTATGGATACTGATTTTCTGACGGTTATCGAAAGGATAGCGGCCAGACTTACCGATAACAATTTGAGGTTGAGTATCGCGGAGTCCTGCACCGGGGGCTTTATCTCCGATGCGGTCACAAACCTCCCGGGCTCTTCGAAGTTTTACGAGATGACGGTGGTCTCTTATTCAGAAAGAGCGAAAAAGTCGGTTCTCGGAATCAGCACTTCCTTGCTGAAAAAGCACGGCACCGTAAGCGAAGAAACGGCCGTTGCCATGGCGAAGTCGGTCCGGGAACTTGGCAATAGCGAGATAGGCTTATCCGTCACAGGCGTCGCCGGGCCTGAAACGTTAGAGGATAAAGAAGTCGGCCTCGTTTACATGGCGGTTGCAATCGAACACCTGGTGAAATCGAAAGGGACGAAACTGACGGGGAACAGGGCAGAAATAAAAAGAGGAGCCTCTCTTGAGGCGCTCAGATTTCTCGATCAGGTCTTGAGGCTATGGCTTTAAGATGTTTCATCGCGGTCGAGTTCCCCGGGCCGTTAAAGGAAGTGGTGGCACGGACTATGGATGTCCTGAAGAAGTTCGGAGCCGACGTGCGCTGGGTACCAACGGAAAATGTCCATCTCACATTGAAATTTCTTGGGGAGACAGAAGAGTCGATGGTTGTCAGGATATCTGATGCTTTGTCTGAGAGATTATCATCTTACTCCCCGTTTTATATTAATATATCGGGTGTCGGATGTTTCCCGGACATCAGGCGGCCCAGGATCATATGGGTCGGGATAGAGGAATCTCCCGCATTGAAAGGACTGGCCGGCGACGTTGAATCTGCGCTGGTCGACTTGGGATATCCGGCGGATGAAAGGGCCTTTTCTCCCCATCTTACTATCGGGAGGGTGCGCTCACTGAAGGGTATAAGAGGCATGATGAAAGATCTGGAGAAACTTGCTGCATACAGTTTCGGAAGTATGGAAATAAAGAAAGTATCTTTGATGAAAAGCGAACTCAGACCGGCGGGGGCAGAATACGGCAGCCTCGCTGAAATACATTTTAGCGGGAGGAGCAATGTCGAATAAGGATAAGATCAAGGCCCTTGAAATGGCCATATCGCAGATCGAGAAGAGCTTCGGAAAGGGCTCGATCATGCGACTGGGGGAAGAAACTGCGGTTGAAGGCGTCAACGTGATCCCTACCGGGTCCCTGACCCTCGATATCGCCACCGGTATAGGCGGTCTTCCGCGGGGCAGGGTCGTCGAAATATACGGTCCTGAATCGTCCGGTAAAACTACGCTTGCCCTGAACGCGGTCGCCCAGGCCCAGGCTGCCGGCGGCACGGCCGCTTTCATAGATGCGGAGCATGCACTAGATATAAAGTATGCGAAAAGGATAGGGGTAAATGTCGATGACCTCCTGGTATCGCAGCCTGATACAGGCGAACAGGCGCTGGAGGTTGCCGAATATCTTGTGAGAAGCGGCGCCCTGGATGTCATTGTCGTCGATTCTGTTGCGGCGCTTGTCCCGAAGGCCGAGATAGAGGGTGACATGGGAGATTCCCTGCCGGGACTACATGCACGACTCATGAGTCAGGCCCTCCGCAAGTTAACCTCTTCGATATCGAAATCAAACACGACAGTTGTTTTTATTAATCAGATCAGGATGAAAATAGGGGTAATGTTCGGAAATCCCGAGACCACGACGGGCGGTAACGCCCTTAAGTTTTACTCTTCTATGAGATTTGACATCCGGAGAATAGAGAGCCTGAAGGAGAACCAGGAGGTGATCGGCAGCCGCGTCAGAGTGAAGGTGGTAAAGAACAAGCTGGCGCCCCCGTTCAAGCAGGCGGAATTCGACATCTATTTCAATCAGGGCATATCGAGGGAAGGAGAGATTATCGATCTTGGCGTGGAAAGAGGAATAATCGAAAAATCGGGTGCGTGGTACAGTTACGGGGGCACCAGGATTGGGCAGGGAAGGGAAAACGTAAAAGAGTTTTTCAGAAACAATGCATCCGTAGCGGGGGAGATCGAGGGAAAAATCATGGAGGCTTATAACCTCAAGAATAGCCAGCCGGCAGGAGCAGGGAGCCATGAACGAGAATGAAATAGATGTGAATGAGCTTTTAAGAACAGCTCATTCCATGGGGGCGTCCGACATCCATCTCAAGGTCGGCTCATACCCCGTATTAAGGATTAACGGGGCCCTTTCTCCTCTGTCCTCCGAGAAGCGACTCAGCCAGGAAGATACCTTGAAAACCGCTTTTTCGGTGATGAACCAGGGACAAAGGGATGTGTTCAAGAAGAAAAATGATATCGATCTGGCGTACAGCGTGCCCGGACTGGGCCGCTTCAGGTGCAACATATTTATCCAGAGAGGAACGATAGGTCTGGTGTTCAGGGTCATACCCATGAAAATCCCGACGATCGAGGAACTGACACTGCCCGAGATACTGAAGAAGATTTCGATGGAACCGAGAGGGTTGGTTCTGGTTACCGGCACAACGGGGAGCGGCAAGTCGACAACACTTGCCTCGATGATAGACTACATCAACAGCAATAAAACCGAGCACATCATGACGATCGAAGACCCGATTGAGTACTTGCACAGGGACAAAAGGTCGATAGTAAACCAGAGAGAAATAGGGCAGGACACCGAATCGTTCAGCAAGGCTTTGAGAGCGGCCCTGCGGCAGGACCCCGACGTCATCCTGGTCGGTGAAATGCGTGACTTTGAAACTATCCAGACGGCTTTAACCGCCGCTGAGACCGGACATCTCGTTCTGAGCACCCTGCATACTATCGACGCCATGGAGACCGTCAACCGCATAATATCCGTTTTTCCGCCCTACCAGCATAAACAGGTCAGGATGCAGCTTGCGTCCGTTCTGAAAAGCATAATTTCGATGCGCCTCATCCCGAGGGCGGACGGTAAGGGGAGGGTGCCGGCGGTAGAAGTGCTCATTGCGACTGTCACAATAAAAGACTGCATACTCGATCCGGATAAGACCAAGGCCATAACCGATGTGGTCGCCCAGGGGGCGATTCATTACGGCATGCAGACGTTTGACCAGTCTCTCTTCGGGCTCTTTAAAGAGGGTCTTATTACCTATGAAGAGGCCCTGCGCAGGGCGACAAATCCTGACGATTTCGCTCTCAAGGTAAAAGGGATACAATCCACCAGCGACCTTACCTTTGATGGAGATACACAGGGCGAAGAAATGAAAGTTGACA
>JBJKPE010000181.1:0-13742 GCA_046706685.1 Thermodesulfovibrionales bacterium
CGACTTGCCGCGGCACACAGGAAAAATGCTTATCGCTGCTTCCTTCCGGATCTGACGAGGTTCACACCGTCCTGTTGCGCAGGGCCGTTTACAGACTGCAGAAAAGCAGTGAATATCCCCGGCAGATCCCGCTCTTGGGGCTGATATTCACGCATCTTTTCCGTTTTGTATTGTAGCATATCTCTTCGTTGTTTGGCACCGCGAAAAAGGGACCCGGATTCCTCACAATCGAGTGGTCGCGCAGCAGAGAATGTGACCATCCTGTAAGTGACGTGCCCGCCCTCCTTGCGGGAGCCTGTCGTGGATTTCGACGAAATTGATCAGCAAGCGATAAATGCTGACGGCATCAGGCCGGCAGCTCTTATTTCAGCTCCCCGGGGTGGAAGAGGGGAGTCCCGGTAATCAAAGACACCAGGGAAGATGATGCGGCGAAATCTATCGACGCGACTGCCGCGGCGGCAGCTTCACGATGGAGCTGTACATGCCCTGCAGGTCTTCGGTAACAGTATCGAGGTCGAATTTATGCCAATCCAGTTTCGCCGAGTGCAGATATGATTGCGCATCACGCAACGAACGGGCCGCCGCGCCGTTCCCGCTATGCTGATAAAGCATCTTGTCCGCATCGAGAAGCGCCTCGCTGACCTTGAGTGAAAGCAGTACCGCCTTTGCCTTTTGCGGGATATAAGGGAAGATGCCCATTCTCTCGTTATGGCACCTCGCGCAGACGGCTGCCACTGTATCCGGGATTAAGATAGTTGTGACCATCGACCCATGACAAGTTACGCAATCGGGCCCCTGGCCGGTTGATTCAAGTCTGCTATAGTGCAGGCTCTGGTTGAATTTGTAGAACTCCGCGCCATGGCATCTGCCGCATGTTGCAGGAACATTCTTATAATAGACCATACTCTCAGGATTGCTCGACCCGAGGACGCCTCTGTGCGCCTCCTTCTCGCCGGATGCCAGCGGATTTCCGCCATGACATTTATCGCAGGTTACGCCTTTTTTCTGATGTATGGAACCCTTCCAACTGTGGGATTTTACTCCCACAAAGCTGGTGCTCGGGAGTTGCGAATGGCAATGGACGCAGGAATTCCGCACCTCTTCACTCCCTGCAGCATAAGCCGACCCGGAGAAAATGAGAGCGGCGCATAAAACCATAAATAAGACCGCAATATAATCACGTTTCGACATAGTTACCTCTCTTGTTCATCTCTTGTTATTCAGGCGCAGGAGTGCATAGGCAACAGCCCACGCCGCCAGGGTGGCCAGTATCGTATAGACCGTCATTGTCCGGGGCGTTATGTGCAGCACATCTATGTACCCTGCCGCAGCGGTCATGCAGAGGAAAACTCCTCCCCCTATTCCGAACGATGTCATGAAGGGACGGCGGAGCGGATTCGCGATGTAATGCTGCGGTTCTTTCACCCTGTCAAAAAAAGGTATCAGTGCAAAAACAAGGAATAAAAAAGACGGGAAGATAACACCGCCGATGGTTTCCGGCGTTATCTTCCCGCCCGCAATCGAAAACGACAGGTCACCCGGCACCAGCTTAAGGAAACCGTACACAACGAGAAAATACCAGTCAGGTCTCATAACCGGGGTCCCCGGTGACGGCGGCCCGTATTTTTCTATCGGGTTGAGAGGGATATAGGTTGCCACCAGAACGATTACGAACAGCAGGAACATGTAAAACGACAGGCTGATTACGGTCTGCTCCGGCCAGATCGGGATGCCTATGAGCCTCTTGCCCCCCTGCGCCTCTTTCCGATTTCTGTTGGACGAGGGTTCCGTGTGTTTCTGCTTTATCAGTATCACCATATGAAGTCCGATGAGACTTATGATCACGGACGGGATCAGCATGACATGCATGAAGAAGAAGCGTGGGACGGTCCCATCCGATGGGAATTCGCCGGCAAAGAGGAGTCTGGATATCCAGCCGCCGACCCAAGGCACCGACTTCACGATGTAATAAGCGATTGAAGTGGCGGTCACGGAGAACTGGCTGTAAGGCAGCAGGTAGCCGGTAAACGCCGCAACCATTGCCATGCCCCAGAGTGCGAGCCCGACCAGCCAGTTGAGTTCCCTCGGCTTCCTGTATGCCGCAGTAAAATATATCCTCATGAGATGTGTGATAATAGCGGCTATCATGACCATGGCCGACCAATGATGAATGCGGCGAATAATCATACCCATGGGAAGAAGGTCTATTCTTACGACGCTTGCGTATGCCGAGGGGACCATCTCACCGTAGAGAGAAACCATTTTCGACGAGGGCTCGTAGAGAAAGCCGAGGAAGACACCCGTTATAACCAGCGTGATAAAGGAAAACAGCGCGATTTCACCGAGCAGGAACGTGGGATGGGTCGGGAATGTCTTGGAGAGGAATTTATCCTTGAATTTCCTGAGCTCCAGTCTTTCATCAAGCCATTTGAAAATCATCTCAACGACCTCGCCTCATACCTGGGGTCCTATGGGACCCGAAAAGTTGCTTGTAAAAACAAGAGAGCCGTCACCCGCCACCTTGACGCCGATCTGCGCAAGAGGGATCGGCGCCGGCCCCCCCATGACTTTCGCACCTTCAGCGGGATCGAATATGCTGTTATGGCAAAAGCATTCCGTATAGGACGCTCCGGGGGATTTCTGGTTCGGGACCCAGGAAACCGTGCAGCCGAGATGCGTGCATATTGCGCTATAGGCCACAAAACCGCGGTCGGTCAGTTCGATTCTTGTCGGCGGTTTGAATTCGTCCTGCTTCAGTTTGATCAGCTGAACGAGATTGGCGGGATTAGCTGATTTGCCGGCGGGGTAAACCAGCACGGCGTCACCGACTTTTAAAGCAGATGCCTGCAGAGGGGCCCCCATGTCGGCGCCCTTTGCATGCACGAGCCTGTCACCCGGACTGATGGTCGATACATATCCGCCGCCCTTCTTCTCGGGTGACAGGACCTTAATCAGCGAAAAAACAGATGCAAAGGCCCCCACGGCGGAAGCGATGAGAACGCCGAGGGTAAATCTTCTCCTGGTTATGCCTTTCCTGTCTTCTTTGCTCCCGGCATTCCCATCTACCATAGCAACTCCTCCTCACGGTCTTCCGACACCTCCCTGAAAACAGTGAAGTATCGCGCGAACAGAACAACCTCGACGCCGGCTATCAGAAACTCAAAGGCGAGCAGAGTGCCCAGAATGTAATTATTTCCCTTCCCCGAGATTAAAAGATACGCAAAGGCGATCCCCATTCCGAGGAGGACGATCGAAAGGGCGATCATCACCGCCATGGCGACCACGGAATATGAGGGCTTCCTCTCATGAATTACTTCAAAGCTCATGCTATTCCCCGGCAGCAAACCATCATCGCTTCCTCTTTTCCAGCGTCAAATACACAATATATCCTATTATAAAAAGGACGATCACAGCGCCGAATGCTACAAGCCCTATCTGAACCGAACCAGGATCCTCCGGAAACTCGGGAACCAGCGACGGCCGGATTCCCCCGGCCTTCTCCTCGGCGAGCTTTATCCTGATCCGTGACAGCTCGCTCAACGTCGACTCGGTTACGTTCATGGGATCTATCCGGTCAAAACCGGTCGTGTCCTTATGGCAGCTCTCGCATACCTTCGGCACCGACGGTATGACATTGTTGTGCGCATTGTGACAGGCAACGCAGGAAGGCCCGCCCTTGTTGCCGAGATATGCCTTTCCCATAATACTGCCGGCATATCTGTCAACGGAAGCGCTATGACACTGTTTGCACAGGTCAAAGAGCGCCTGACCCGAAGGCTTGGCGACAAAACCATGTGATTTCGACATCGCCCCAGCCTGTCTGTCCGCAAACTGTTGAGGAGAAAGCCGCTTTATATCCCCCAGGTTGATGCCGGCATTCCCGCCGTGGCAAAGGTCGCAGGTAATGCCGTTCTGCTGGTGTATCGACACCTTCCATTCCGAAACCGGTCTGGCCAGTTCACCCCCGAGATATTCGTGGCATACGATACAGGCGTTCGGGGCCTGCTGGGCCCCGGCCACTGAAACGCCCACAGCTAACACGATCGATATAAGAGCTACGTATTTATATACCTTCACGGTCACAGTCTGCACTTCCTTCGGTAACCTCCGGCCGACGGCCGGACTCCCCACACCATGCGGAATATTAAAATCATCTCATATTCTTTTCTTTTTAACAAGACGAAAAAAGATAAATATACCGGGCGCTCCCAGGACTCCGGGCTGTTGCCTCTTAAGCAACTTCAGGATTGGTGCAGGAAAAGATCGTAAATTGAACAGACGAAAGGAAGACGAATAATCCGGACTACTTCACTATCTTCATACTGATATCGGCCGCCGTGACCGAATGAGTAATGGAACCTACCGATATAAGATCCACGCCCGTTTCGGCAACATCCCTTACGTTGTCGAGGCCCATGTTTCCGGACGCTTCAATCATGACTTTTCCACCCGCCGTCTTCACCGCTTCGGCCATATCCCGGACAGTCATATTGTCCAGCATCACGATGTCGGCTCCTGCTTCAATCGCCTCCTGGAGCTCTTTCAGGTTTTCGACCTCCACCTCTATCTTCGAAAGATGGTGGCCGGACTTGGCCCGCTTCACCGCCTCCCGTACGCTGCCGACCTCTTCTATGTGATTGTCCTTTATCAGTATCCCGTCAAAAAGGCCGTACCTGTGGTTAACTCCACCGCCCATTCTTACGGCATATTTTTCCATGACGCGGTGGCCGGGTGTCGTCTTCCTGGTGTCCACAATCTTCGCTCCCGTGCCTTTGACCGCCTCCACAAACCGGTTCGTAAGAGTGGCTATGCCGGAAAGCCTCTGGAGAATATTCAGGCTTGTCCTCTCCCCCGCAAACAGGACACTCGTTTTGCCGGAGACTTCCCCGAGAACATCGCCCTTGAGAACATTTGCCCCCTCATTAAAGAACGTATTGAGAGATGTGGAAGGATCAAGAAGATCGAAGACGGCCTTGGCGAACGGGAAACCGGCAAGTACAAAATTCGCCTTTGCTATGAACAAGGCTTTCGATGCCTTTTCTTCCGGCAGAAGCAAGGCGGTAGTGATATCGCAGTAGCCGATGTCCTCTTCTACTGCGCGTCTTATCAGCTCGCTTACGGAGGCGGGGATAACGTTCATTCGGGCCTATCTCTTTCTGAAGAGAGAGAGAAAGCCCCATATGCCGCCCGCCACAGCGCTCAGGGCACAGGCCGATTTCCAGTCAAGGAGGGTAGTGAGATTTCCTTCAACCTTCTTTGCTACCACAAGCAGGGCAGCGCTCTTGTCCGAGTTCACGCTTCCCGCGGCAACGAGCCCTGCGGCACTCCTGTTCAGGGTTGTATCGTTTCTGGATAAGGAAATGGGGGTTAAAGAAAAATTGACTGTCGTACTGTTGCCCATGGTTACCCCGCTCACACTCTGGTTGAGGTTGACCTCGGTCCCCCTGACCACCACTGCGGCGGACTGCGTGGCTTCCATCCTCTCGCAGTCGATGCTGAGGGCGCCGACCTGCTGCATTTCTATATGGCCGCCTTCAACGTTCCTGACGCTGCTCTGACTGATATTGATGAACTCCCCTTCTATGATCTCAAGCTCTCTTTCCTGAATATCCTTCTCTTCCTTCGCCATCATTTTCTTCCCCCGGCTTCGTGAAGTTTCCTCATATTTTCCTGTATCCTTTCCTTCCTCCTCAGGCATTCCTCGTATTTCTCCTGCTCCTTCAGTACGACGTCCTTCGGGGCCCTTTTCAGGAAATCCTCGTTAAGAAGCTTCTTGTCGAGGAAGACGATGGACTGCTCTACCTTGGCCTCCTCCTTTTTCAGTCTATCAATTTCCATTTCTATGTTCAACAGACCTTCCAGGGGAACATAGACCTCGGAAAAAGTCCTTACCGCTGCCGAGGCCCCTTTCGGCTTCTGCACGTCCGCGCCTATTTCAACTATATCCGCCTTCGCCAGCTTCGCCATATACGCGAGGTTCCTCCTGAGGATATCGCCGGCTTTTTCAGTAAGTGTCTTGATGTACACCTTGAGTTCAAGGGAGGGAGAAAGGTTTAACTCCCCGCGTATCGTCCTGACACCCGTCACGGCCTCCATGACCACCGCCATTTCTGCCTCGGACTCCTCATACCTGGGAAGTGCCAGGGGATAACGGGCGACGACAATGCTTTTTCCTTCCTTCCCGCCCGCTGCCTCAGCCTTCCCGGTCTGCCGGTCCCTGCCTGCCATCATGGTCTGCCAGATCTCTTCGGTTACGTAAGGCATGAAAGGGTGGAGCAGCCTCAACGTGCTGTCAAGAAGGTAGAGGAGACAGGCCTTAACCGCCTCTTTATCGGATGATTCACCATAAAGGACCGGTTTTGCCATTTCGATGTACCAGTCACACAGTTCGTGCCACGTGAACTGGTACACGTTGCTCGCGGCATCGTTAAACCTGTAATCGCCAAGGGCGCTGTTGATATCGTCGGCGGTCGCCGCAAGCCTGCTTAATATCCATTTGCTGCCGATGTCGAGATTCCCCGCATCGATCGTCTGAGGTATCTGCATGTCAACGGTGTTGGACAGTATAAATCTCGATGCGTTCCAGAGTTTGTTCACAAAGTGTCTGTAGCCCTCTACCCTCTCCTCCGAAAACCTCACGTCCCTGCCCTGCGCGGCAAAGGCGGCAAGAGTAAACCTGAAGGCGTCCGTCCCGTATTTCTCCATCATGATCAGCGGATCGACAACATTCCCCTTCGACTTTGACATCTTCTGGCCGCTTGCATCCCTCACAAGGGCATGGATGTAAACATCCCTGAACGGCACCTCTTTCATGAACTTTATGCCCATCATCGCCATGCGCGCCACCCAGAAAAAGATGATATCAAACCCGGTCACCAGCACGGAGGTGGGATAATAGGTCTTAAGTTCGGCGGTGCTTTCGGGCCAGCCGAGGGTCGAAAAAGGCCAAAGGGCCGACGAAAACCAGGTATCGAGGACGTCTTCATCCTGCCTCAGGACGGCACTCCCGCATCCGGTGCATTTCGCGGGCGCCTCCCTGGACACGATCACCTCTCCGCACTCGTCGCAGTACCAGACCGGAATCCTGTGCCCCCACCAGATCTGTCTCGATATGCACCAGTCGTTTATGTTCTCCATCCAGGCGAAGTAGGTGTTCTCCCATGTCCTGGGAGTTATCTTGATCTTTCCGTCCCTGACCGCCGCGATCGCTTCAGCCGCCAGCGGCCCTACCTTTACGTACCACTGGAGAGCGGAAAGCGGCTCTATCACCGTCTTGCACCGGTAACACTGACTTATGGAGTGTGTGTATTTTTCCTGCTTGACGAGTAGTCCGGCCTCCTTTAAATCCCCGATAACGGCCTTCCTGCATTCATATCTGTCCATACCCGCATACTTTTCGCCCGCCTCTGAAGTCATATGCCCGTCGGGGCCTATCACGGCCACAAAGGCAAGAGGAGGATTCTGTCTCTTGGCAATGGCTTCATCGTTGAAATCGTGGGCAGGCGTGACCTTTACAGCGCCCGTGCCGAACTCCGGGTCAACGGCCGCATCCGCCACAACCGGGATCTTCCTGCCCGTAAGCGGCAACGCTATTTTCTTGCCGATGAAACCCTCATAACGCTCATCGTCGGGATGAACGGCAACAGCGGTGTCGCCCAGCATGGTCTCAGGCCGCGTGGTGGCGACGACGAGGCTCCCCGACCCGTCTTCCAGCGGATACCGTATATAAGTAAGTCTGCCCTCCAGCTCTTCGTGTTCGACCTCGATGTCGGAAAGAGCGGTATGACAACGGGGACACCAGTTTATCAGTCTCTTGTCCCTGTATATCAGCCCCTGCTCGTACAAGGTAACGAAAACCTCAATTACCGCCTTCGACAGTCCGCTGTCGAGGGTGAACCTTTCCCTCGACCAGTCGCAGGAGGCGCCAAGCCTCTTCAGCTGATGGATGATCCTGCCCCCATACTCCTCTTTCCATTTCCATACCCGGTCGATAAAGGCATCCCGGCCCAGCCAGTGTCTGTCGATGTCCTCCGAGGCCAGCTGCCTTTCCACAACGTTCTGGGTGGCTATGCCGGCGTGGTCCATCCCCGGTATCCAGAGTACGTTATACCCGGACATCCGTTTCCATCGCACGAGAACATCCTGGAGAGTGGTATTCAGCGCGTGTCCCATATGAAGCGAGCCGGTGACGTTCGGGGGAGGAATTACGATCGAAAAAGGTTCTGCGCCGGAGTCCGGATCAGCGACAAAATAATCTCCGGATATCCAGTATTCATACCATTTAACTTCAACACCCTTAGGGTTATAGCTTTTGTCTAGTTCAGTCATCACAAAGAAAGACGGGGAATGAGCAACGCCATTTCCCCGCCGATGTAATCACACAGATTGTATTAATACTCGGATCTTATCTTCTCAATCTCTTTCGAGATCATCGCACCGGCCAGATCAGGAACAGTCTCCCAGATCACCTTTTCGACCTCTTTGCCGATGGACGAAACGGAGTCCCTCAGGATCTCCTTCAAAACCTTCTCGCCAAGTTCCGGTGCAATCTCCCACAGGATCTTCTCCGTCGATTCCTTAACAACAGGCATAAGTGAAGAGAGAAAAACTTCCCTGATATCAACGCCGGACAGGAGCGCGGACACTTTCTCGTCGACCGTTTTCCTGATCATTCCCAACACCTCTTCCTGTGAAGGCATGGCAACTTCGGAGAGTCCCGCAGGTCCTGCCGTGGCGGATGGACGGGCTGTCTTAAATGAATCGGCCATGGGCTCTGCCGGCAACTCCTCCGGCATTTCGAAGGAGGTTTCCATACCGGCCTGTTCTTCTTCCATTAACGCCTCGGCTGCAAATTCCTCTGATGATTCCGGCATCTCCTCCATCGCCCAGAGGTCTTCCTCCGCACCGGCCATTTCTACAGCTTCAGCACCCGGCTCCTCCATAACTTCGATGGCCTCTTCAGGCTCTGCAGCCACCGCCTCTTCGGCCTCTCCGGCGGAAGCCATGGTCAGCACCGCATTCAATTTGCTTATCAGTTCCTGGGATTCAAACGGTTTTATGATAGAATCGTCCGCCCCCACTCTCCTGGCAAGCTCATCGTCTATAGGCTCAAAGGCTCCCGCAAGAAGCAGTACGGGAATATGGCTCGTCAGAGGGTCCTGTTTGATCCTCTCGCAAAGCTGATAGCCGTTCATCTTCGGCATTTCCACGTCCGCCAGTATTATATCGGGACCAAAGGTCTCAACCGACTTAAGCGCATCTTCCCCATTGCCCACAGATTTTATCTCAAAATCCTCTTCAGCCAGAACCAGCTCGACCACTTTCTGTATCGTAATACTGTCATCTGCGAGCAACAGCTTGTGAGCCATAGTCACCTCGTTTCGGTAATTTGACAAATTTTATGTTTTAATTGCCGAAAAAGTCAAGACTTTTTGTCTTAGGTGTCACGCGCCGAACCTACTGTTCAGCAGGAAGAAACCCCTCAACCGCCCCCGCTCCCACCGCTCGACGGGACCGAAAAAGAGCCTCCGCCGGGACCGGTTGAACAACAAAAAGACGAGATCATCTTCTTGACATGTCCGGAAGAGCATTTCGGACATTGGGTATCCTTCTCGGACGCATGTATACCCTGGAGAAGGGAAAATCTCTCGCCGCAATCATTGCAGAAATATTCGTAAATAGGCATGGTACCTCCAACAGAGTTTCGATTGTTATTGATTATTTTATCCCGCGAACACCTTTTAGTCAATAAACCTCCCCTTCGCAACAGGGGATGTCCCAAGGTCGCCCCGCCGTCACGCCGGATGAGACTTGACCGAACCGGCCGATGGACAACGCGTCCTTCCGGGCCCTCCCGGACAAAATTGGCCGGACCCGCGACCGGATTTACATGGGCGCCGGTTCTGATATAATTCTGGTATGAAGGAGGCAATGGTATACGAAAAGCTGGACGGCTCCGATGTGAGATGCCATCTGTGCGCTCATAACTGCATTATCCATGACGGTCAGAGGGGTATATGCGCGGTGCGCGAAAACAGGAGCGGAACACTCTACAGCCTTGTCTACGGGAAGGTGGTCTCGATGAACGCAGACCCGATCGAAAAAAAGCCCCTCTTTCATTTCCTTCCGGGCTCGACCTCCATGTCAATAGCTACCGTGGGATGCAATTTCCGGTGCAAACACTGCCAGAACTACGAAATATCCCAGTACCCGAGAGAGCGGCAATTCCCGATTCCGGGAAAGGACGTTGCCGCCGGAGACGTGGTTGAGGCAGCACTGCAAAACAACTGCAGGAGCATTTCATATACGTATACTGAACCGACGATATTTTTCGAACTGGCCTACGACTGCGCAAGGCTTGCCCGCGAAAAAGGGATAAAGAACGTCTTTGTCAGCAACGGATACACCGGTCCGGAGGCGGCACGGCTTATAGCGCCCTACCTCGACGCCAACAACATCGACCTCAAGGGAAGCGATAAGTTCTACAGGGAAATCTGCGGCGCCCGGCTCAAACCCGTGCAGGAGACTATCAGACTCATGAAATCTCTCGGAGTCTGGGTGGAAGTGACAACGCTCATCATACCCGGGCTAAACGACTCCGAACAGGATCTGACGGATATAGCCGGGTTTATTTATTCGGTGGACCCGGCCATTCCCTGGCACGTCAGTCAGTTCTACCCTACCTACCGACTCCTCGACAAACCCAGAACACCGGTGGAAAAACTGAGACAGGCGGTCCAGATAGGCAGGAAGGCCGGCCTCAAATATGTATATGAAGGCAACGTGCCGGGTGAAGGAGGCGAAAATACCCATTGTCCGGCCTGCAATAAGATGGTTATAGAAAGGTTCGGATACAGGATTCTGAAAAACACGATAAAAGGAAACACCTGCAGCAACTGCGGCGCGGCAATAGAAGGAATCTGGCAGGCCGGAAAGTAGCCCCGCCGAGTCACTAGAATCTATCTCAAGATCGCTTCCCCGTCAAGACTGTCATTCCCGCAAGTGGAACGCGCCTGCCTGCCGGCAGGCAGGCAAGCCGGAATGACACAAAAAGCGGATATCATAATATTTCAATTTTGAGATAGGTTCTATTCACTATTCACGGCCTTCAGTCGAACTTCAACACCATCATGACCGCGTCCTCCAGGGGCGCCGCATAGTAGTTCTTCCTCAGCCCGAAAACCCTGAAATTGAATTTCTCGTAAATTTTTTTTGCGGCCTCATTCGACGACCTCACTTCGAGAAAGATGAATCTGCAGCCTTCCTCCCTCAGGGCCCGGATCACTTCTCCTATGAGGGCGGACGCGATCCCCTGCCGCCTGGATTCAGGGAGAACGGCCATGGTGAGGATATGGCCTTCGTCAATGACCCGGCCGGCGCATACATATCCGACTATTTTTTCCCCCCGTCGGGCCACCTTTGAAAGGGAGCCCGGTCTTCTTACTTCGTTATAGAAAGATATCTCCGACCACGGTGTTGTAAAGCAGAGTTGATCGAGCCCGGCTACTTCACGAACATCATCTGTAGTCATGTCTCCGATGGAGATGCCACTCAGCTGCTCTTCTGCCATTTCACTTCAGCTTCCGATCTTCTGATATAGAGAGGGACAGCCTCCTCCGCACTTACAAATTCACCCCTCGCCGCCTTTAGAAGTCCGAGCATGGCGACGTTAGCGGGAGAAGGCACCATCCCCGCGGGAGGGGCCACAACCGCCCTGTCTTTCATGATGCTCCTGATCGTTTCCTGGTGCAGCAAAGCTCCTTCGCCGGCAAAAAGAGTGGTCCCGGGGAGCCTCTCAAGCAGTTCCTCCGGTCTGATGGAAGTGTCTTCAATCTCCCGCTGAAACCCGTCCCCTTCCCACCGGAAGACAGCGGCGTAGACCTCTCCCTTCCTGGCGTCGAGCATCAGGCAGACTGGGTGTTTGCAGTGAGGGAAATTCCATGCGAAGGCCTCAAGCGTCGGGACTGCGACAACGGGCCTGCCTGTCGAATAAGACAGGCCCTTTACCGTGCTCAGGCCTATTCTCAGGCCGGTAAACGAACCCGGTCCGATGGCCGCCGCAAATACATCGATCTCACCCAAGGTCAGTTCGGACTGGACAAGCGCATGGTCGATAACAGTCATCAGCCTCTCGGAATGCGTCGTCTTCACGTTAAGTCTCAGTTCGGCGATAAGCCCGGCATCAGCGTCCGCAATCGCAACCCCGCCGAGCATCGTAGATGTCTCTATTGAAAGCACTTTCATGAAGGTTATTATATCCTTCGGACGACTTAAAAAACCTGGGGACAGGGTAACACCACTCGTTGAAAGGCCTCTCATGCTCAAACCTGTGCGGCAAGGCGGGACTGAGGCGCCGAGCCGTTTCTTTTGCCGATAGTCCGCAGCGTATAGAGAATATAAGGAGACAAAAGCCCCGGAGCGAACTTACGCTAAATCACTCGTCCTCTTTTTTGCCGTATCTCCTCGCAAAGAGAAGAGCGGCCGCAATACAGATAACGCCCCCCGCAGACACTGCGTGCGTGGTCCCTATCCTGTCGGCGACGACACCCATGATTGCGTTGCCGATCGGCACTGTGCCGAGGAAGACAAATGAATACACGCTCATCACCCTGCCCCTCAGCTCATCCGGCACGCTCATCTGGATAAAGCTGTTGGCGAGAGCAAGATAGCTGACCATCCCCCAGCCCCCGAACATTATTATCAGGAGCGAAACCCAGAATATCCGGGAGACTGAAAAAGCCAGCAGGGCGGTCGAAAAACAGAGTGCGGCCATGGACATGATTTTCAGTGTGTTGCTTATCCTCGTCTTTGCAGCGATCCCCACCGCCGCGGTAAGCGCTCCGATCCCCGAGGCCCCCATAAGAAATCCATAGCCCTTGGCACCCCGGTGAAAAACCTCTCCGGCAAAGACCGGCAGCAGGCTGATATAGGGAAGTCCGACAAGACTGAAAACACCGATCAGGGCGATAACCGCCACTATTTCCGTGTTTCCCTTCACAAACTCTATGCCTTTTACAAAATCCTTTATCATTCCTTCCGGCTTCACTCTGATTTCGCCCCTGGTTTTCATCTTTGAAAGGGCGAAAATGACCGCTCCGAAGCTCACGGCGTTCAGAAAAAAACAGGCGGGGAGTCCTATGTAAGCTATGACAAATCCTGCTATCATCGGGCCGATGATCCTTGCCCCGTTGAAAGCAGCCGAGTTCAGGGCTATCGCGTTGACAACCTGGCCGCGTCCCACCATCTCAGCGAGAAACGACTGCCTCGTAGGAATATCTATCGCATTTATCGAGCCCAGCAGCGCGGCCAGCAGCGCGACCTGCCAGACGGCTACCACCTTGAGGCTTGTGAGTATCCCGAGCAGGACGGCAGGGACAATGGAAAAAGCCTGCGTATAAAGCAGCAGGTTCCGCTTCGGAAGTCTGTCGGCAAGCACGCCGGCCGGAAGAGTGAATAACAGTATCGGCAGCGAAGCGGCTGCCGCAACCATACCCAGATAGAAAGGGGATTTCGTGAGGCTGTAGACAAGCCATCCCTGAGCGACGGACTGCATCCAGGTCCCCGAAATGGAGATGATCTGCCCGAACCAGAAAAGTCTGAAGTCCCTGTAATATAGAGCTGAGAACCTTCTGGGAGTTTCCATGGCTTATTCTAACGCGTCAGGTACCGTTAAACCTGCGGTGCATCCCGTCCTCTTTATGTAAATTTTATACAACTGCAAGGTTAATTTGAAATCGCCGGCG
>JBJKPE010000182.1:0-13755 GCA_046706685.1 Thermodesulfovibrionales bacterium
CGTATACTCACCAGGAGGCCTTTCCAGACCCCGCTGTTTTCTTCCGACAGCGCCTTCAGGGACTCGATCAGCGGTACGCCGGAGGCAAGCAGTGTCGAAAGCTGGCGCGTTACATAGGGCAGAAGTGCCTGGTCGTAGCGGCCTGCGAACCAGCCCTTCTCCCTATGACTGTACTCGTTGACGTCCTTCGGATAAACACCCAGCGCCTTGATGCTCAGGACGGCATCCTGAAGGCCTTCCGCCTCGATCGTTCCGGAGGTCTGGGAGCCGTCCGGCTTGTAACCTTTATAGTGAAATATGGGCATCGGCTGAATCCGGGGGGGGGCCTCCTCTAAACCTCCGTGACATCTTTTTGTGTGACCCTGAGCACTTCTTCGACGGTCGTAAGGCCAGAGATTGTCTTTTCGAAGCCGTCCCGCCTCAGGGTAATCATGCCGTTGGCGGCGGCGGCGTTCTTTATCTGTTTTGCGTCCGCCTTGTCAGCGATCAGCTGGCGCACCTTATCATCTACTACCAGGAGTTCGAAGATCCCCGCCCTCCCGAGGTATCCCCTGCCGCCACAGGTGTCGCAGCCCTTGCCCCGGTAAAGGGAAAACCGGGCGGCATGCTCAGGGAGAGTCAGCCCCGCAAGATAGGACTTTTCCGTATCGGAGGGTTCGTAGGCCTCCCTGCAGTGGGGGCAGACCGTCCTTACCAGCCGCTGCGCAAGCACTCCGATAAGTGAGGATGCCACCAGAAAAGGTTCTATCCCCATGTCGACAAGTCTCACGATGGCTGAGGCAGCGTCGTTTGTATGGAGAGTGCTGAGAACGAGGTGCCCCGTAAGAGATGCCTGGATTGCGATTTCGGCCGTCTCTGCGTCCCTTATCTCTCCCACCATGATCACGTCAGGGTCCTGCCTGAGGATCGACCTCAACCCGGAGGCGAATTTGAGGCCGATTTTAGGATTCACGTTTATCTGGCCGATGCCCTTCAGCTGGTATTCCACAGGGTCTTCGATCGTGATGATATTCTTTTCCTCCGTATGGATCCTGTTCAGCGCACCGTAAAGAGTTGTTGTCTTGCCGCTCCCCGTGGGCCCTGTTACGAGTATAATCCCGTTCGTCCTGTTCAGGAGGTCCTCCAGGTGCTGTTCGTCGCCACGGCTGAGACCGACATCCCACAACCCCAGCAGTCCCTGCTTTCTGTCGAGAAGCCTCAAAACCGCCCTTTCTCCGTATGTGGTCGGGATTATGGACACCCTTATATCGATGTCCCTTCCCCCTATAAGCAGACGTATCCGTCCGTCCTGCGGCAGTCTCTTCTCTGCTATGTCCAGCGTCGCCATGATCTTGAGGCGGCTTATGAGGGCGTCCTGGATGATCTTGGGAGGGGAAAGCACCCGGCGAAGGATGCCGTCAACACGCATCCTGATATCGAGTTCCTTTTCGTATGGTTCAATATGTATGTCGCTGGCTCGCTCCTTGACCGCCTGCTGCAGAATCGCGTTCAGGAGTCTTATGATCGGCGCCTCGCCTGTGAGTTCCAGTATGTCTTTCGGTTTCTCGAATTCAGTAGCAACCGAGGAGAGGTCCTCGCCTGCAATGTTGTCCATCACCTCCTCGGCAGAGCCCATCTGGCCGTAAAACCTGTTGATAGCGTCAATAATAACGCCGGGAGGAGAAGTCAGGGGAAGGGGAGTGAGTCCGAAATGTTTCGAAAGTTCATGCAGGGCCAGCAGCCCTCTCTGGTCGGCCACCGCTGCCGACAGACACCCGTCGTGCCTTCGGAGGGGCATGATCATATTGCCCTTTGCGAAGGAGAGGGGGATTTCCTTGACGAGGGAATGCTCTACATCTTCGTCTCTTATTAGTTCAATCGCTTCCATCTATCCTCGCACATGGAGGCTGCCTCCTCCGGTGAAACCAGGCAGAGGCAGTTCCGAGTCTTATTGTACAGGATTTCCATATGAGGGGGAAAGGCCGGGTCCGGATGCCCCGTTCTGCCGGAATAGACCTTAATAACAGCCGCCTACTTCAGCTTCATGACGTAATTAGGTTCCGCGGACTCGACTTCGGGAAGTGCCATGAAATCTTCCGCCGCTTTCTTGACCGACTGCCCCTTTTTCAGCCTCAGTTGGTAGGTGTCGAGGTTTTCGAGATAGGTGATCACAGATTCTCCCTGCTCCGCAACGATCGATAAGGCACGGTCCTTCGGCACCCCTTTCCTGAACTTGACAATGAGCTCATCCTCGGCAAACTGCTGGTTAGCCTGCGCGAACTCCTTCTGCTTCTCCTCGGTTATCTTCGCAAGTTTTTCAGGTCCGTCAGCGACATGCGGGCTGAGGAAAACGATAAGGTTTGTCTTGTTTTTTGTCACATGCTTCGTCTTGAAGAGCCAGCCCAGGATCGGGATATCACCCAGGACCGGCATTTTCGTGACCGTCTGCTCGTCGTTTTCCTGCATCAGGCCCCCGATGACTACGGTCTGGTCATCCTTGACGACTACCGTTGTTTTTGTGGAACGCTTTGTGATCGTCGGACCGACGCTGGCGGTGAGGGCGTCGGACTGGTTCTTCACCGCGGAAATCTCCTGATAGATATCGAGCTTCACATGGTCGCCTTCCGTAATATGCGGTGTGATCCTCAGGATTATGCCGACATCCTGCCTCACAATCGAATTGACAATGCCCGAGACGGCGCTGCCTCCTGATGTGACGCCGATGGCGGACGTCGTCTGACTCTGCGTGATAAAAGGCACATTCTCGCCGACGAGGATCTCGGCCTCCTTGTTGTCCGACGTCAGTATCTGAGGAGTCGACAGGATATTTACAGTGTCTCTGAATTCGTTCAGGTTGAACAGCGCAGCAAAACCCGGTATCTGAAGATTCTGCTGGGTAGGCGCACCTGTGGTCGGGTCGATTGTTGTGATCGGTATGTTCAGAAAGTTTCCGACGCCGCCGATGCTGGCCCCCTCCAGTCCCTGCAGTATGTTCTGAAAGGCTGTGTTGTCTATCGTCCCGAAGCCGCCGATTGCGATGGGTGAGCCGCCCTGCGTTGCGGTGGCCCTCCACTGCACACCGAGGTCCCTGAGCTTGTCCATCGAAGCCTCGACGATCATTGCCTCGACGTACACCTGCTTTCTCCTCCTGTCCAGCTTCTTCAGGATCTGTGATATGTTCTGATAATCTGCCGGCGAGGCGACGATTACGAGCGAATTGGTGGCCTTGTCAGGTGTGACCGTTATTCCTCCCGGGGCTTCGAAGGGCGTCACCGGAGCGCCCGCTGCGGCGCCGGCCCTGGAAGTCTGTGACTGTGTCCCCTTTAACATTCCCTGAAGCACCTTGGCAAGGTCTTCCGCGTCTGCATTTTCGAGGAAATAAACGTTTATCCTGCCCTGGGCCTCGGGGGCCGGAACATCTATCAGCGTGATCAGTTCCTTCATCGCTTCCCTGTCGGCCTTGTCCCCGAAGAGTATCACCGCGTTGAGCCGAGTGTCCGCCACCGCCTGGGGCTCGGGGGCGTTGGAAGGCCCGACGGGCACGACCCGCCGCCCTTTTTTGCCGATCCCTTCATTGATGGTCTTGGCAATGGCATCGGCGCTCGCATATTTCAGGAGCACCACCTCCGGCTTGTCGGCAGTCGAAGGCTTGTCTATCAGTTCGGTGAGAGAGAGTATCTTCTCTATGTTCAGACCCGAGTCCACGACAAGGAGCAGATTGCCGGGACCGAAGATGGATATGAGCCCGTCCCTGGAAACAAGGGGCTGAAGAAATTTCAGCGCATCGTCAGCCGGGATGTACTTCAGCGTGATCACCCTGGCGATGTAGCTTGCATTGGTGGGCGAACCGGTGGTGGATATCTGCATGCCCTGTTGTTTTGCCTCTATGGAAGGGACGATCTTGTAAGCGTCAACGCCGGACGGTACCACCGTGTAACCCTTGATCTCAAGAACGGCCGTGAACAAATCGTATGCCTGATCGATCGAAAGTTTCGTCGGGGCGATTATGGTTATCTTTCCCTTGACCTTGTCATCGAATATAAAGTTCTTGCCGGAGATGTCGCTGATAAATTTAGTCACCACCGGCAGGTCGACGTCCACAAAATTGAAGGTCACTCCATTCGACTTCTTCGTTCGGACAACGGAATTATCGGCCTCCGACTTTTTCGCCTCGCCAAAGGAATTATCGACCTTTACCGTCTGGCAGAGCACCGTGATTACGATCAGTATGCAGGCTAAAAAAGTGTGACGCATTTTCCGTGAAGTAGGCAGAAGCTTTTTCATGTGTAAGTATATTATTAGAAATGACGAGGAAGGTCAATACATTCCTTCCAAGCCGGATGACACTTCGATTACGTGTTCGCATGGTACGTTTGAAGAAGGATTACCGGCGGCCTAATGCTTTCGGAATTGCGGGAATGAGGGGAGCTCTTGTGAGCCGGGCAGTCTTTCCGGCTTGTTCGGAATCTCTCTTCTCCCGAGTTCCCAACAGAAAGGGCACCCGGCCGGGACGACTGAGGAGGCTATCTTATCTGGTAGCTCAGGGTCATCTTTGCACCTTGGCGGATGATGTCCAGTTCGGCCCTGTCGATCCCCTTGAGTGCGTTGAACGCCTGGAGGGCTGCCTCGGGATTGGATATGTTGTATTGATTTATCCTCAGGAGAACATCCCCGTTCCTGAGGCCCAGGCTTGCGTAAATACCCCCCGGCTTGACCTCTCTGAGAGAAAAGCCCTGCTGTTTGCCTTCCACAATATTGGGTACGAAGCGGGCATCCGTCAGGAGCTGATCTGGTTTGGCAATCGCCTGAAGCACTTTCTGCTGATCTACGACGTATGTAGACGGGCCGGTCCTCTTTCCGAATGAGGCATCGGACGGGGCGGACGGGTACTCCGTTTTAATCTCCTTTACAGCTATGATATCCGCCAGAGGTATCTCCATTCTCCGGCCATGAGAAGACAGCAGCACGCGGTCTTTTTCGACTTTGTCGAGCGTCCCCAGACCGAAGACGTCCTCCCCCACCCTGAAAATCTGCTGCTGCCCCTTCTTGTCTGCGAAGACGGCATAACTCAGATCCCTCCGCCCGGCCACAGTTCCGACGAGAGACACGTCCGATTGAGATGCAGTCTGACCTTTTGCCGCGGAGATGGGCGTCAGTTCGCCGGCCGGAAATCCGAAGGGGTTGTTCTTAAGGATTGCGGAATAGTCCATGAGACTATGGTGTGCACTGACGCGGGCTTTTTCCCCGGGCGCGGCAGCTTTCGCTTTGGAGGTGAACACTGCCGTTGTCACATCCCTCACGAACAATAATGCTGCAAGGGTCAAAATCACGGCGAGTACGGTGTTGACTACCAGGAGAGCATTCCGATTCTTGACTATATGGGACAGGCCTGATGTTTTCATAAGGGTTTTGACGATTACCTAAAGTTAACAGAGAAACCGGGAAATGTCAAAAAAGAAAGGAAAATATTTTTTATACCCTGGAAAAAAAGTTGTTGCGGGGCCGTATTATGCCGTGATAACATTTGCTTGAATTTGTCCCGGAGCGGGGGTGGCTCCGTTTTTAGCGTCATTAAGCCAACCTTACGCGATTCCGTGCGAGTGATGAAGTAAGAGAAATAAAGTGAAAGGAGGCTGGTATTATGCGCCGGGAGAATTGAGGGGAGAAATAAAGAGGCGGTTCGCAGAGCGTATGCAACCTTATATAAGACCAAATATAAGATCAATGAAAGGAGGGGGTTAGATGAGGAAGATCTTCCGATGGTCATTTTTTCTTGTCGCTGTCTGTTTGTCGAGTCTTCTTGCCATGCCTAAGGCAGAAGCCGGTCCGCTGCAGATGAATACATCGACCCAGTTTTTGTGGGGCGACGACCTGCTCGGAGATAGTCAGGCGATCATAGCCCAGTACCTGAGGTTCAGTTTCACCCCGGAGGGAAAGAAGTACTCGCTGACGGGGTATGGCCGCCTGTGGCAGGACGTTGGGACTCCGCTTGTACGCAGCGACGACTTTCAGGGCAGGCTGTATTATCTTTATCTGGATTATAAACCGTTAGACAATCTTGCGCTTCGAATGGGGAGGCAGTTTGTAAATTTTTCGGCCGGGTCGTCTATCATGGACGGCGTGACCCTGAACGTGGATAATCTTGGACCGGTCGGGATAACGTTGGCCGGGGGAAGAGACGTGGTCTATTCACTCGACTCCGAGTATTCGAGTGCAAACAATTATGTCATCGGCCTTGACGTTCACCTCCAGGGGGTGAGATCCACCCAGGCCGGTGTAAGTTATGTCAGGAAGTATGTCGAAGGGTATCTCGCCAGAGAAGAATTCGGCCTGAACTTCAGATACTTCTACAAATGGGTGAGTCCGTATGCCGAGATACGGTATGACAGGCTCTCCGAAACCTTTGATGAACAGACTGCAGGGCTGGACATTTTCCCATTCAGCAACCTCATGATAAAGGGCGAGTATTACCAGTCCTATCCCACATTCGATGCAACTTCCATTTACAGCGTATTTGCTGTTGACAGGTACCGCGAATATCTCGTCAGGGCCGAATACAGCGGGCTTCCGATACCGGTAACAGTCTTCGCATCCTACACGAACCAGGTATACCAGGAGGCGACAGACGCGTCTGTGTATTCGGTTGGCGCAAGGGCCTACCCGCTGGACAATATGACACTGAACGGATCTTACAATTACAGGGAAGGTTACAGCGGGTTCAACGGCGTTACGGGTGATTCGAAGGGCAGGCTCTCGGGCTTTGAGTTCAATGGCAGTTACCGCTTTATGAAAGACCTGGCCGCCTTTGTCGGGATCCAGTACGACACTTACAACAGGCCGGAGCTGAACGGCAACAACTATGCGACCCGGTACTGGGCAGGCGGGCAATGGATTGCCAGCAAGAACGTCTCGCTAAGCGCCAGAATAGAAAACAGTATCGATGAAAACTTCGATCACAGGACCCTGGGAAGGTTCAGCGTCGACTGGAAGCTGTAGAGGAAAGGAGGAAAAATGTTAAAAAAGAAGCACATAATCATTGCACTGATATGCATATTCGGCTCTGCGGTCACCGCCTGGGCTCTTACCCCGCACCAGGATTATAAGAGCCTGAGCTTTAAGGAATGCAACGCCTGCCATCAGTCAAACGGCATCGCCTTTACCCATGATGAGTCGTGGACGAAAGAACACAGGCTCTATGCGGAAAGGCGTCCGAACAACTGCAAAGACTGCCATCAGCAGTCTTTCTGCCTTGACTGCCATACCGGCGGAGAGATAGACCAGGACCTTAATAAATCCAATTTCGGCGCTGATTACATGCCGAAGTCCCACAGATCGGATTTCAGGGAGATCCATCCGATCAAGGCCCGTGAGGACCCCAGGGCGTGTTACCGCTGTCACGATGCACAGAGGTTCTGCGCGGAGTGCCACAACAAATTCAAACCCGATGACATTGCGCCGGTATCTCACAGGGAGCAGTTCAGCGACATAAAACTCTCCTCCATAGGTCCGAGCCATGCGCAGTTCAATTCGTCGCAGTGCCAGACGTGTCATCTAAGTGGGGTCTTTCCTGCTCACACATGGTCTTCAGAACATGCCAGGGAGGCGCGAAGGAACCTTGCATCATGTCAGACATGCCATCCCAACGGAGATGTCTGCATGAAATGCCACAGTGCGGAGACGGGATTGAGGATAAATCCCCATCCGAGAAACTGGGGCTCGGTCATGAATAACTTCGGGCGCGCGGTTGACAACAGGACGTGCCTGAGATGCCACAGGACCGTGCCGTGAAGAACACTGAGCAAGCGGTAAGGATAGGAGGAGAACATAATATGCTGATAACATTAAATAAGGAGGGAGATATGTTGAGAAGGCCTCGGTTTACGATCGGTTTGATATTGCTTGTCATTGTGTCCTTTGCCCTTGGCGGCTGCGGCAGCGGTAAAAAAGAGGGGGCTGTACAGGGCACGACGGTCGACCTCGCCAATGCCGTCAAACTGGGCAATGCCAATTGTCTGCAGTGCCACAACGCAGGGAAAGACCTAACCATGATCAATGACCTCGACACCAGGACCATCGGTGTCGTCTACGAAGATTCGGTGCACTTCAACCCCTTGTTTAATCCGAACGCCAATGGGGAAGTGCAGTGCGAAGACTGCCACGGAGGCGGTCAGTTCCACTGGGGCACCGGTCCGTTGGCAAACCCTGTCCCGGACTGGACCGTCTGCGTTCAGTGCCATACTGCGGCCCACGGGGAGGATTTCCCGAACGAGTTCCCGCAGACGGCCCATGCGAATACGAACCAGACTCCCGACAAATTCTTCTTCCAGGGTGACGCCTCCGGCCAGACACAGGCTTCAAACCACGGGACTCCCGAGGTTACGCCCGGCGGCGCGCCTGTTACGCACGCTCAGCACATAGAAGAATGCTCGATGTGTCATGACTCAAATCAGAGGTTCGTGTACGACGATTCGGGCAATCTCATACTCCCCGATCCCAACAACATGCCGAACCCGACCGTCTCGTGCGCAAACTGTCATGACGCTCACCAGGTAGGAAAGATCGTACTTGTGCCGACAAGGGCGGCTGGTTCCAACCCCCAGGGGAATGTTGTCTATCCTATCTTCCGCAAGTCCCAGATCGCGGGAGCTGGAATGTGGAACAGGCCGAGAATCTACCAGCCCAACGGTGCGGTCCAGTCTGATGGAACTGTGGACCAGTCCAAGGTTGTGGGTACAAACAACGAACTCAGTGTCGAGCTGGTCTGTGCGGCCTGCCACACCAAAGGGAAATACAAATACAGCCAGCAGGCTACTCATCAGGAAAACGTATATCCGCAATGGCTGAACTCCGGACATGGAACACGGAACGATCCTGCCTTTGCCGAGTTTTCTGCCAACCCGCCGGCTTATACAAATCCGGATACCGGACAGACTTATCCGCTCGGCACCCACTATTCATCGTATCCAGTGGACATGTCGTTAAGTGCTTTCGGAAGCACGGCAAACACAACCCAGAATGCCGGCAATAACGGCTATGCGTGTTTCCACTGCCACAACGGCATCGGTTCCATATCCTGGCAGGAGGACGTGCAGGGTACACCGAATGCAGACATTGTATTCGGCGACGAACCTGTCATGTGCATAACATGCCATTCGCCTCATTCCCAGCCCACAGGTACTGAATTCAATCTGCATGTGCCGGTGAAAATGACGCAGTATTCATCAAGTTCTATCACCATCAACGGAAACTACTTCCTGGACGGGACCCCGATTCCGTCCATAGATCAGACCGGAAACGCAACGATTTGCATCTTCTGCCATCAGGGCAGGGAGAGCGGTCTGACCCTTTATGCGACGAAACTGGCCCCCGGCAAGAACATTACCGGCAATTTCTTCAATCCTCATTACCTTGGGACGGCCGCTATGCTGTGGGGCGTCAACGCCTTTGAATACCCCGGCAAGTCTTACAGCGTCAATGAGGCCCATCAGCAGGAGAACTGCGAGGGGTGCCATATGGACAACTCCACCGATGATAACCTGAACGGCGGCCATACCTGGTGGCCGAATGTGGCGACCTGCAACATGGCATCATGCCACGGAGGTTTCGGACCAATCGCCGCCAACCCGAATTCGGACAATGGTCCGGCGAGTCCGGATGTCGACAATTACAGGGCGAGCTTCGACACCCATAACTATACGGGTGAGTCCGGCGGGGAGACTCTTTCGATAGCCGTGTCTATCCAGCATCTCGAAAAAAAGGTCATAGATCTGCTCGCCGACAGGGGGATTTATTATGATGACCTCAACTACCCGTATTTCTTTAATACGCCAGACACGGAAAAACACAAGTCCGAGAATAATCCTAATGGCGTATACAACTTCACGGCATGGACTCCATCCGCTTACGAGGCCGCATTCAACATCTCATACATCATCAAGGGACTTCCGTCAGGAGCTGAATCCCAGGTGGACGTTCCGAATGCGTCAGGAGCGGTGCATAACTACAAGTACATTATCCAGCTTCTCCAGGATAGTTATCAGGACCTCAACGGAGCACCTGTCCCCGGCGCATACAGGCCGGCGGGTACGCGTCCGGCCAGGGACTATCCAACACTCCTGAGCCAGTTTAAGTAGATCAGGACATCTGTTTTGTCAGGCCCCGGAGACATCCGGGGCCTTTTTTTTCGGCAGCAGTCCTCTATATTTTCGACATTAACGGAGACCGACATTTTATAATACATAACAATGAAAGATATGCTTGGAAGACAGGACCTGATTCAGGCCGGAGAGGCCCTCAGCCTTATTCTTAAAGATTTGCCCCCTAAAGTCCCTGTGGAGGTATTTTTGCCTATAGAAGATGCCTTGGGCATGGTGTCCTCCCGGGATATTGTTTCTCCGGAAGACCTGCCCGCCTTTGCACGTTCCACCGTAGACGGCTATGCAGTCAGGGCGGAGGACACCTTCGGGGCTTCGGAAACGACTCCTGCTTACGTGAATCTTTCCGGAGAAGTTTTTATGGGTGAGAACCCCGGCTTTGTGCTGATGAAGGGATCGACCTGTAAAATCCCGACAGGGGGGATGCTGCCCGAGGGCCCGGATGCCGTCGTCATGTTCGAACATGTGCAGCCTGTGGATGAAAAGATGATAGAAGTTCTCAAGCCGGCCGCGCCGGGTGAAAATGTGATCCAGGCGGGCGAGGATGTGAAAAAAGGCGAGACGGTCATCTGTGGAGGCAGCAGGCTGAGGCCGCAGGACGTCGGGGCCTGCGCCGGAATAGGCATTACAGGGGTTTATGTATACGACAGGCCCAGGGTTTCCATTATATCGACCGGGGATGAGATCATGCCGGCCGGATCCTCTTTGGAACCGGGGCGGGTGAGGGACATCAACTCCTATGTACTCTCCGGCGTGATTTCCGAGACGGGATGTCTGCCGCTGAAGAAAGGCATCTTCAGGGACGACTACGACACGATACGGTCGGTCGTTGAGAACTCCATGGGAGACTCCGATGCCATCCTGGTTACGGGAGGCACATCGGTAGGGGTAAAGGACATGATTGCGAGAATAATCGCGGATATAGGGAACCCCGGTGTGATATTCCATGGTGTTTCGCTGAAGCCCGGAAAACCGATGATCGGCGGCATAATTGAAGGCATACCGGTTTTCGGTCTGCCCGGACATCCGGCTGCCGTGGGCGTCTGCTTCGACGTTTTTGTCCGGCCCGTTCTGAGTGTCCTTACGGGATGCAGGGAGAAATTGGCCGCGTACCGGACACGGACCGTGAAGGCGAGGCTTTCTAAAAACGTGGCTTCGGCCCAGGGACGGGAGGAACACGTCAGGGTATCCCTCGACGAAAGGGAAGACGGTCTGTGGGCTATACCTGTCCTCGGCAAGTCCGGGTTGATCACCACCCTGGTGAAGGCAGACGGCACTTTCGTTATCCCAATGAACAATAGCGGGATAGAAACGGGCGAGGTCGTCGATGTGAGGCTTTTTTGACAAGGTGAAGATTGCCCTTCTTACCAGGACCGGCTTCCATCACACCTATTTCATAAACAGGCTGCAGGAAGAATTTGAGATCGCATGTGTGGTGAGGGAAGCTTACCCGGAGGAAGTTGAGAAAGAAGTTCCTGCCTTGGCTTCAAACAACCTTTCAAATGTCAGGGAACATTCAGAGGCAGCCGCGCTCTTTCTGAAAAGGTTTTATGCCGCCTATTCCGCTGGTTTCAGACACCATCCCCTTCTCGGTGAATATCTGAAATCACCCTACGACGCGGTGGTCACGCGGCCGGGGACGGAATATCTCAACGTGGACTGCGGCGGGATCAACAGCATTGACTTTATTTCGTTCCTGCGGGGCGCAAGACCTGATGTGGTTGCCGTGCTTGGAAGCAGCGTCATAAAGCCGGCTGTCATTTCGGTGCCGTCGTATGCCATGATCAACCTCCACTCCGGGCTGTCTCCCTATTACAGGGGGACCTGGAGCTATGGCTGGCCGATAGTAAACAGTGAGCCGGAATATATCGGGGTCACCGCGCATCATGTCAACCCCGGCATCGACACGGGAGATATAATCTACCAGACGAGGCCGGCCCTGGCAGATGGAGACGACCTGAATGCCATTTTCCTTAAGGTGATTGCGGAAGGTGTGGAGCTGGCGGCGCGGGCGCTCGGGGAGATCCGGGATGCCGGATCTGTTGATTCATTCAGGCAGCCGGAAGATGCAGGAAGACTCTATCGTATGAAAGACCTTACCGCCGATGCGGCCAGGATGTGTCTGTCAAACCTCGAAAACGGGATCATCCGGGAATATAATGCCGACAAAAAAGAGCGTGATTCCAGGGTGAAGCTTTATGGATATGTCCAGCCGAAGATATTCCCTGAAAAATAGTCGCTGCACAAAGAGCATGAAAACAGCGGGACTTTACCACAGGGCCACAAAGGGCACAGAGAGTTTGAATTACATATTTCTGCCAGGATGGCAGAAATATGTAAACTCCCATGATGAGCTTTCTTGTTTTCCGGCCTCTCACCGGAAAACAAAATCAATTGTATCTCTGCGAACTCTGCGTCTCTGCGGTGAAAACTGTGCTTGGCTCCGGCTTCGTCGGCTTGGGGTCTATAGATGACTACCCCTAATGAATATCTTATCCTCCTCTTTCATTCGGTGGATGACCGCGACATCCTCTCGTTGAGAGACCTGGGGAACATCCGGCCAGAGGTCTTCGAACCGACCGTTGCGGCCTTGAAAAAAGAGTTCGATATAATCAGTCTTGAAGACACTGTCAGGTGCATCTCCGAAGGGAGGAGGGGGCCGGACAGGCCGCTGTCGATTACATTTGACGACGGGTCAAAGTCTTATGCTTCCCATGCGGTTCCGGTCATGGAGTCTGACGGCATTCCCTCGACATGTTTTCTCATCACGGACTGCGTGGACGACAGGACGATTTACTGGCGGTATCTTTACAACTACTGCGTTCATGCCGGCCTGGGCAGGCAGCTTGAGGAATTGATAAGAGAGGAGTACGGCGTCCCGGCAGCGGAAGGGGGCATAATCCGCTTTACCCGGAACAATTTCAGCAAAGAAGGGACTGAGCGCATCATCGAAAAAATTATGGGAAACTTGGTTTCCGAAAGAGAGTACAGGGAGAGGGAAGGGCGGCTTTTCCTGTCATCCGGCGATATAGATGGTCTGAAGGGGAATCCGCTGGTGAATTTCGGAGTCCACACACGCTCTCATCCCGTGATGATGGGACTGAGCGACGAGGAGATCAGGCATGAAATATCTGACAGCATAGATTTTTATGACCGTGAAATCGGATGCGGGGTCCCGATGTTCAGCATTCCCTTCGGCAGACTTTACAGGGACTATGACGAAAGGACGATCGATATCGCACGCGACCTTTCGGTGGAGGTCATACTTTCGGCCTACGGCGGCGGCAACAGCGAGGGCCAGCCGCTTTATAATGTGCGCAGGATACCTGTTCAGGAAGATATGCTGAAGGAAGGGGCGCTATCCTTCATGTCATACCTGAGGGAACAGTGCTCTGCCGATGGTTATGCGGAGGCGGAGGCGAGGCTGCACGCCGCCGTCGGGGTACATCCTTCCAGGCCGCGGACTCGTTCCTGAGTTTCGGCGGTTTTAATGCGAGTCCTTGACAAACAGGACGTTATTTAGGTTTAATGAATATCACCCGCTCACGCGAAACAGGCTCGTAGCTCAGGGGGAGAGCGCTACCTTGACACGGTAGAGGTCGGCGGTTCGAAACCGCCCGGG
>JBJKPE010000183.1:0-6229 GCA_046706685.1 Thermodesulfovibrionales bacterium
GCTGCAACAGAAGCTGGAACGGTTAAACGTCCTCAAACAGAGGAGGAACGCTGCCTGATGGGAAACAGAGGGCATAGTCAGGTGTGGACCCTTACGGGAAATCGTCTTATACGGCCTCTGGTGAAGCCATCTTCCAGAAGGCCTCTCAGGAATGCTAAACTCATACGCATTTGGAATAGATTTTCTCTTGAGGCAACGAATTCCATTTCGTGTAGATTTTTACGTGAGGCAACAGGGTCCGGTCTTACTACGTCTTTCGCAGTATTTATATCATCATTACGAATAAGTCGAAAAAAGTGTCCTTTTCCCCTTGATCATTTTCAGCAAATCCCGCAAAATCGTGCACTGGAACAGTGCAGCACCTATGAATTCATTAAAAAAAACAATAGGTGATTTCCTTGACATGCTTTCTTTCCATATGATAATTTTCAAGTCCGTATTTGTTTTATAATAAACAGAATGCTATGAAAACGAAACTCGATAAAATATACCGGTCGCATAAGGATAATGAGGGCAATATAATCTCTCTTCTTCAGGATATTCAGGCCGAATTCGGATATATACCTGAGGACGCCGTTATGTGGTTTTCGACGAGACTGGACATCCCTGCCAGCAGCTTTTTCGGCGTCGCAACGTTCTATGCCCAGTTTCATCTGAAGCCCAGGGGCAGGAATATCATAACCACCTGCTGCGGGACGGCCTGCCACGTTAAGGGCTCGGAAAGGCTTATAAACGGTCTCATAAGAGAGCTCGACCTGCCGGAGGGTGAAAATACAACCCCTGACCGGCAGTTCACCGTAGAAAAAGTCAACTGCGTCGGGGCCTGCAGTATCGCTCCGGTGGTGATCATAAACGATAAGGTGCACGGCAAGATGTCTGCGGACGGCTTAATGAAAGAGATAAAGATATTGAAGGAAAAAGAAAGTGAAGAATGACCTCACTATAAGAATCTGCATGGGAACCGGCGGAGTCGCTGCCGGCGGTGCCGAGGTGATGGAGGCCTTCAAGGGACAGTTGTCCGGGAAAGGCATCAGGGCCGATGTAAAGAAGCACTGCTCCATGCACAAGGTCGGATGCAGGGGGCTCTGTGCGCGGGATGTACTGGTGGATGTCGTCCGCGACGGAGGCAAGACGACCTATCAGTTTATTAAACCCGATATGGTAGAGAGGATTGTGGAAGAACACATTATCGGCGGCAATCCGATCGAAGAGTGGGTAGTCTCGGAGGACTATCATCAGTTCCACGGAAAACAGATCAAAGTGGTGCTCTCCGACTGCGGGGTAGTCGATCCTGAAGACATAACGTCGTATATCAATGCGGGCGGTTACGAGGCGTTAAAGAAAGTCATTTCTGCGATGTCCCCTCATGACGTCATCGATACGATTAAGAACTCAGGCCTGAGAGGCCGCGGGGGAGCGGGTTTTCCGACCGGCGTCAAGTGGGACATCTGCAATAAGGAGAAGGCCTCCCAGAAATACATCATATGCAACGCCGACGAAGGCGACCCCGGGGCATTTATGGACCGCTCTGTCATTGAAGGGAACCCCCATGCGGTCATCGAGGGCATGACAATAGGAGCTTACGCAATAGGCGCTGATAAAGGCTACGTTTATATACGCGCCGAGTATCCGCTGGCAGTGGAACGTCTGAAAAAAGCCCTTGCGCAGGCCAGGAAGCAGAAGCTTCTCGGGAAAAACATTCTGGGACAGCAGTTCAGTTTTGATATAAAGATTAAACTCGGTGCCGGAGCCTTTGTCTGCGGCGAAGAGACCGCACTCATAGCTTCGATAGAGGGCCAGCGCGGCATGCCGAGGGCGAAGCCGCCCTTCCCTGTCTTCAAAGGCCTGTGGGGGAAGCCCACTGTCATTAACAACGTCGAGACTCTCGCCAACGTGTCCTATATCATAAGAAAGGGTGCGAAATGGTATTCTTCAATGGGCACGGAAAAGAGCAAGGGCACTAAGGTCTTCGCCCTGACCGGAAAGATAAGGAATTCGGGACTCATCGAGGTCCCCATGGGCATCCCTCTCAGAGAAATTATATATGACATCGGCGGCGGGATCGAACATGACAGGAAGTTCAAGGCAGTCCAGACGGGTGGCCCTTCGGGGGGATGTATTCCGGCGGACCGCCTGGATATCTCCGTCGATTTTGAATCTCTCGCACGCGTAGGTTCGATCGTTGGTTCCGGCGGGATGGTCGTCCTCGATGAAAACGACTGCATGGTGAATATCGCGAAATTTTTCCTTCAGTTTACACAGTCCGAATCATGCGGCAAGTGCGTACCCTGCAGGATAGGGACCAAAAGACTGTTGGAAATACTCGAAAGGATTACCTCCGGCCAGGGAAGGGAAGGAGATATCGAACTTCTCCAAAGCCTTGCGATGGACATCAAGGCGACCTCACTCTGCGGCCTGGGCCAGACGGCCCCCAACCCCATCCTCAGCACAATCAGATATTTCAGGGATGAATACGAGGCCCATATCATTGACAAGAAATGTCCCGCAGGCGTCTGCCGCGACCTTCTTGCCTATATGATCCTGTCCAACCTTTGCAAAGGCTGCGGCATGTGCAAGAGGGTCTGTCCGGCCGGTGCCATCAGCGGAGAGCGCAAAGCGCCCCATAAGATCGATCCCGACCTCTGCGTAAAATGCGGAGCCTGTTTCGAGACATGCAAATTCAAGGCGATCGGCAAGGGATAAGAATTATGATCAATCTGAAGATAGATGGAACAAGCATAGCCGTCCCGAAGGGGACCACAGTCCTGGAGGCGGCGAGGTCCGCTGGTATTCCGGTCCCCACCCTCTGCCACCACCCTAAACTCGCACCGTACGGCGGCTGCAGGCTCTGCATCGTGGAGATAAAGGGAATGAACAGACCGGTTACCTCATGCACTACGCCTGCCGATGAAGGGATGGAGGTCGTGACGAATTCCCCTGTCATAGAAAGACTTCGCAAGACCGTGCTGGAGCTTATACTTTCCGACCACCCAAACGACTGCATGACATGCGAAAAGGCCGGTGACTGCACGCTCCAGGAACTCGCGTATTTTTACGGCATACGTGACAACCGCCTGGCGGGCGAGAGGCGGGAGTACACCCAGAAGGACAACAATCCGTTCATCGAAAGGAATATGGAGAAATGCATTCTCTGCGGCAAGTGTGTGCGGGTATGCAGCGAGATCCAGGGCGTGGGAGCGATAGATATCGCATATAGAGGTTTCAATGCCAAGATTACACCCGCCTTCGAAAAAGACCTGAACTGCGAGTTCTGCGGCCAGTGCGTATCAGTATGCCCCACAGGCGCACTTACGGGCAAAACCTGGTCGCAGCAGGGCCGGCAGAAAGATATAAAGGAGATCGACACCGTATGTCCCTATTGCGGGTGCGGCTGCAACCTCACCCTCCACGTCAGGCGGAACGAGGTCATTCGCGTCTCGTCCAGGGAAGATACTATCAACGAAGGTTGGCTCTGCCCCAAGGGCCGTTTTGGCTACAATTTCATAAAAAGTCCCGAGCGGCTGAAGACCCCTCTCATAAAGGAACACGGTAAATTCAGGGAGGCGTCGTGGGAAGAGGCACTTGATCTCGTTGAGGCGAAGCTCGGAAAAATAAAGAGCAAACATGGCGCCGATGCGATAGGCGGGCTTTCTTCGGCCCGGTGCACTAACGAAGAGAACTACCTCTTCCAGAAATTCATGAGGGCCGCGATAGGTACGAACAACGTCGACCACTGCGCCAGGTATTGACACAGCGCGACCGTGGCCGGTCTGGCCACAGTATTCGGTTCGGGGGCGATGACCAATTCAATCCCCGAGATCGAAAACAACGACGTGATCTTCGTAATCGGTTCGAACACGACCGAGACTCACCCCATCATCGGGCTGAGGATGAAGAAGGCTTTCCGAAAGGGCGCAAAGATAATCATCGCAGATCCGAGAAAGATCGACCTTGTCAGATTCTCGACACTCTGGATGCAGCAGAGACCCGGGACCGACATCGCCCTGCTTAACGGTATCATGCATGTGATTCTGAAGGAGCGCATGACAGACAAACACTTCATTGAGGAGTGGACCGAGGGCTTCGATTCCTTCAAAAAGAGCCTTGAAGATTTTACGCCCGAGAAAGCCGAAAAAATTACGGGTGTTCCAAAGAAAGAGATCATCGAGGCTGCGCGTCTTTACGGCAGGGCCGAAAGACCGGCTATCTATTATACGATGGGCATAACACAGCATTCCCACGGCACCCAAAATGTTTTCTCCGTCGCCAATCTTGCGCTGATGACGGGTAATCTCGGAAGAGAAAGCACCGGGGTAAACCCCCTGCGCGGACAGAACAATGTTCAGGGTGCGACCGACATGGCCTGCATACCAAATCAGTACCCGGGGTACCAGCGTGTCGACATCCCGGCGATAAAAGAAAAATTTGAGGCCGCCTGGGGCGTCGGGCTTTCCGCTGCTCCCGGTCTCACCGCCACTGAGATGACAGAGGCAGCCATTGAGGGAAGACTCAAGGCATTGTATATCATGGGAGAAAACCCCGTGGTCAGCGACCCGGATGTCAACCACACGAAGAAGGCTTTAGGGAAACTCGATTTTCTCGTCGTGCAGGACATATTCATGACAGATACTGCGGAACTGGCCGACGTAGTTTTGCCGGCAGCCTGTTTTGCGGAAAAAGACGGCACTTTCACAAATACCGAAAGAAGAGTCCAAAGAGTGCGAAAGGCGGTCACTCCCCCCGGCAACGCGAGGGAGGACTCCTCCATAATCCTCGAACTCTCGCGGCGCATGGGATATGAGATGAAATACAATTTCATAGAGGAGGTGCTTCAGGAGATAGGACAGTTATGGCCCGCGGTCGCCGGAATTACTTACGGCAGGATAGAATCGTGGGGACTTCAGTGGCCCTGCCCGACTTTGGACCATCCCGGTACTCCTTATCTCTTCAAGGGCGGGTTCCCCCGCGGGAAGGCCGCGTTTACAGCGGTCCGTCATACCCCTTCGAAGGAGCTTCCTGACAAGGATTATCCCTTCATTCTCACCACGGGCAGACAACTTTTCCAGTATCATACCGGTTCAATGACCAGAAAAGTACCCGAATTGAATTTCGTTGCCCCCGAGGCATACGTGGAGATCAGTCCCGGCGATGCCGGCAGACTCAGGGTCACCGACGGCGAAATGGTAAAAATATCTTCGCGCCGCGGAAGCATTAACGTTAAGGCTTCCGTGTCGGAACGCCCCTCCGACGGAGTGGTCTTCATTCCCTTTCATTACAGGGAGGCTGCTGCCAACATGTTGACGAGTACCGAGCTTGACCCCATATGCAAAATACCGGAGTTGAAGGTCTGCGCGGTCAGGATAGAACGGCTTGAAGAAGAGAAAACGGCGGGAAGCCGGAGTTCATCTTAATTAAGGAGGGTGATTATGGAAAAGACGTTAAAGCAACAGTATCTTCTTGAAGACCTGAACAACGAGGAACTCGCCGAAATATCGAAGATCATCAAGAAACTCCGCTTTAAGAAGGGTGAACAGATTTTCAAGGAGAAGGAAGTAACCAAGGGTCTCTACCTTATCAACACCGGTAAAGTGGAAATCGCCAAGGTGACGGCGGACGGATGGAAACAGACTCTGGCCTTTTTCACGAAGGGCCATTTCTTCGGTGAACTCTCCATCCTTGAAAAAAGAAAGCACGAGGCCTTCGCGACGGCCGTCGAGAATACCGAGATCCTTTTCATCGGCAAAAAGGACTTCGAAAAGATGGAGACAGAAGTGTCTTCCATCGCATTCAAGATCATAAAGAAGATAGCCCTTGTCATGTGCAAGAATCTCAGACGCATGAACGAAAAGTTCATGAATGCGCTGATCAGCTACTGAGCCGTGTCCCGGACTCCCTGCCGGGCGGGCATCTGCTCAGCCGACCCTGTTTTATTCCCATTATTGACCGGGCTGGGGCCTGCTCTTACAGTGCAAAAATCGTATATACAAAAGGAGGATTCAGGATGGCGTACGATGCAACAAAACTAGCGGATTGGCAGATTTCCGAAGAGGCTGAGAAGAATATGCCGACCCCGGATGAATGGAGGGAAAAACTCGGTCTCCGAAAAGACGAGATGCTTCCCATGGGCCGTCTTTCGAAGGTCGATTTTCTGAAGGTCATCGATCGTCTGAAGGACAAGCCCGACGGCAAATATATCGAGGTCACAGCCATAACCCCAACGCCGCTGGGA
>JBJKPE010000184.1:0-19375 GCA_046706685.1 Thermodesulfovibrionales bacterium
AGACCGCACCGAGGCCGATGGCATGAGCCTCAAGCAGCATGTTCTGCAGACAGGCCCCTACCGCCTGCGCGTCCTTGGTCCTGTGGTAGCTTTCCGCATTGTCCAGAAAAACCGGGATCAGGACCCTGGCGCCGAGGACAATCTTCGAATAACGGGTAAGCTTCGATATCTCTTCCTTTATCCCGACGTCCGTAACTACCGCGAACCTCCACGGCTGGTTATTGAGGCCTGACGGCGCCCATCTCCCTGCCTCCAGGATTTTGTCCACCAGGTCGGCGGGCACCGGGCGGTCGAGAAACCTCCGAACGCTCCTCCTCGTCCTGATGATGTCCGGCATGTCCAAAATGATCACCTTCTGCTAAAATATCCTCAGCCGATGGCTGCGCGTAAGGAAATATTAGGAAACCAGCGGAGAAAAAATCAAGGGACGGATAATGAAGAGGCGGCTGGTCATAGGCGTGATAGGGGGACGCAGGACGGAGAAGCGCCTGCTTAACGAGGCCGAGGAGGTCGGCAGGCTGATCGCGGAAAGGGGAGCGGTCATGGCCTGCGGCGGTCTCATGGGCGTCATGGAGGCTGCCTCACGCGGGGCAAGATCCGCAGGAGGTCTCACTGTCGGCATACTCCCCCATGAGCATAAGAGAGAAGCGAATGAATATATCGATGTTGCCATCGCGACAGGCCTCGGCATAGGGAGGAACGTCATCATCGCCCGAACGTCGGAGGCCCTGGTGGCTGTTGGGGGAGAATACGGGACGCTGTCCGAGATCGCCTTTGCGCTCCAGATGGGGAAGCCGGTGGTCGGCATCGGCACATGGGAAATCAGGGGTGTGATTCCTGCGGAAAACGCCTCCGATGCCGTTCAAAAGGTGTTCGAACAACTGGGCTTACCGGAGGAGCTGAATAAGTAAATCGACGCCGGCGTCCGACGCAACCCTGCATCTGCCGAGAGATGCTGGGCCACGTTTTTATGAAGCTTTCGTGTATAATATCAGTGCATTCCTGAGCCCCCTTAGCTCAGTAGGATAGAGCACAGGTTTCCTAAACCTGGGGCCGCAAGTTCGAATCTTGCAGGGGGCACCATATTTTTCAAGGGGTTACGGGCCATTTCCCGGCGCCTGCTATCCAAAGGTGAATGCTCGCGCGCCTTTTTCCGAAGAAGAACAGGAAGATGTTCCACAATCTGATGATTTCGTGCGGCTGCGCGGACAATCAAAGATAGCGGAAATTTTTCACCGCGCCGGATAAAACAAACACCCTCAGGTTGTTGGACTGCGGATCGGATGGGGCGACGAAAAAACCGGCACGCCCGGGGTCATAACCGAGGGTGGAGCCGACCAGCACTTCACTGTCTGAAAAGGTAACTTCGACCTTTCGCCCTGACGTCCGCTGACCATCGGGGAAGCTCTTCTCATCATTGTACGCCGGGTTTCCGTCAAAATCCTTTACGAAGAAGACCGCCTTGAGCTCCTTAAAAGAGACCTCAACCCCCTTGTCAGCAGGCTCGGAGTCCATTGCCCGGACATGAAACAGGGGCTTGTTCGGGAAAAAATCATTTGTATAGCCCTTGATGATGCGGCCGTCTGCATACCTCGTGATGACTTTTGCAGGTTCCATCTTCTATCCCCTGAAAATGAGACTTGGACATAGTGTACCATAAAAAAAGGGACTTTCGGATATTATCTTTTTTGTCGTCCTGATGGCCGCATGCCTCAGGTGATCTTCCAGCGCGAGGTATGTCACCATTTGTTGGTTTGAAAACGGGCATTAGCCTGCTATACTTGTAATTAATAGCCTTGCAGTCGTGCAGCATGGCAACCTGTTTCTTCACCCTTTTTGAGGGGAACGCTTATGTGCAGAAACATCAGGACCCTCTTCAACTTCGAGCCGGCCGTGACGGAAGAGGAGATTCGAGCAGCCTCACTGCAATTCGTGAGAGAAGTAAGCGGCTTTCACAAGCCCTCGAAGGTTAACGAAGCTGCTTTCCTTGCGGCTGTTGACGAGATAGCGGCTGCTTCCGGAAGACTTCTGAACTCGCTCAAGACGAACGCACAGCCCAGAAGCCGTGCGAAAGGGACTGCGAAGGCGCGGGCAAGCTCTGCTCAGACGCTTTCAGCGTGACCAGTTCACCGGTATTCTCTGATGAGAGCAGGCTGCAAACCAGGGCTGATTCTACTGGTGCCACAGGCTGACGCGAGGCGGGGAAGGGAAAGGTTATGAGAGACAAGATCAGGATATTGTTCCATGATGCCCTCCTGAGAAATGTCCTGATAGCTTCTGTTGCGGCGGTCGTGGTCATACCTGTATACGCAGTCCTGTATCTCTACCCCTCTTTCGAAAATATGTCGGTGATCGAAGCGGAAGACGATGCCATACGCATAGCGTCGCATGTGATGGCCGAAATTATTCCGCAGGACCGGGATTTAAGTAAAGATTCATTGCCATATGACTTGCCAAATTACATGGAGAAGGTCAGAAAAGATTTCGATATTGTGAAAATCAAGATATACATGCCCTCCGGAGAGGTCATATATTCTACGAATTCCGGAGAGATCGGGAGGGTGAATAGCGAGAAATATTTCCACGAGGCCGTGGCAAAGGGAAAGAGCTATGCCGAACTGATCGATGAAGACGATAAGTCGCTGGAGGGCCAGTTTTTCGATGCCGATGTGGTCGAGACCTATGTGCCGATTATGAAACAAAACAGATTCATGGGCGCCTTTGAAATCTATCTCAACGTTACCCAGAGGAAAAGAAGCATTGATAATCTTATATTCAGGTCTTACGCGGTCCTGTTTTTCATTGCTCTGGGCCTGCTGACAGCCGTTATTGTGACAACGTTCAGTACCGCACGGAATATCCTGTCCCGCGGGACGGTTGAGGCCGAAGTACGCAGGCTGAACCGGGAGCTTGAGATGAAGGTCGAAGAGAGGACCAGGCAGCTGCTCGGTGCCCGGGAGCAGTTGGCCCGCAAAGAAAAACTTGCCGTTCTGGGGCAGCTTGCGGGGACGGTTGCCCACGAACTGCGCAACCCTCTGGGTGTCATGAGCAACGCGGTTTACTTTCTCAAAACGGGCCTTGACGGCGCTGATAATACGACGAAGGAATACCTTGAAATCATCGGGAACGAGGTCGGTGTATCCGAGCGGATCATCTCAGGCCTGCTGGACTTCTCCCGCACAAAGCTCCCCAGGATGGTAGAGACGGACTTGCAAGAGTTGATCTGTCTATGTCTCAAGAAATGCTCCACCCCCGAAAACGTTCATCTTCAGATCTCGCTGCCGGAAAAACTCCGTCCCGTGGTCGTTGATCTTCTCCAGATGGAACAGGTTTTCCACAACCTGGCCACGAACGCGTTTCAGGCAATGCCCGATGGGGGTACATTGCGGATTTCAGGGGCGGTTCATGAATCGTCCCCGCAGGATTTCGTCGGAGTCTCCTTCTCAGACACAGGTGAAGGTATTCAGCCAGAAAATATGGAAAGACTCTTTCAGCCTCTGTTTACCACCAAAGCGAAGGGCATAGGCCTGGGCTTGATCATTTGCAAGAACCTCACGGAGGCCAACGGCGGAAGGATCGAAGTGGAGAGCTCCCCTGGAAAAGGAACGACATTTACCGTATTACTGCCTCTTAAAGAAAACGCCGGGGAGCGTGAACGCATGGAAAGAGACCAGGGTCTCGATAGTGGATGAGGCGCGACGGCGCAGATAAACATGGATAAAGAGAAGTGTTTTCAGCTGAGAAGAGCCTCACTTATCCGATGAGTCGGCGGAGGAACTTCAAATCCCGGAAGTCTGTCTCCTCCATGTGGTTATCAGATGGATACGCACTCCGGCCTGGTTCAAGGTGAGGTGCGGCGCGACCCGGCCGGCCGGCCCGACAGCTCCTGAAAGATCAGGCCGGTGCCGATGCCCCAGGCTCCGTTAATCAGGAAGGCCGTCAGCAGCAGAGCCGGATGCCAGCCGCCGCCCATAGGCTTTCCCTTGAGCGGCATCACGACGCAGAGAGCTACAAGCGAAGGCAGAATGGCGCCGAACAGAAACAGCGTCAACCAGTAGCCCCGGCGCGGAAAGCGGCCTTCGATCAGTGCAAAGAGGATGCCCCATACGCCGCCCCAGCAGGCCAGCGAGATTACCGCCGGCATGCCAAACGGCCTGGTTGCAGCCATCGAGAAGGGTCCGGAAGGCGCCAGGCCAAGAAACCAGAGCACCCCCAGCGTCAACTGGTGGAAAATCAGGGTCGCCAGAAAACCGGCGATAAAACCGAACAGTAATCGTTTGGCATGACTTAATCCCGACATGGTTGCACCCTCCTCTTCTCTCGTCTTCTCAATTCAAATGCCCCGTTTCCTTATCAGATAAATCCCGTCGCGGATGGTCAGGAACAGCTTCTCGGCACGGTTGTCGGTGTTCACCAGCTCGTTGAATTCGGCCATCGCGCGGCTTTCGCCGTCCCCCGGATCGAATACCCTGCCGTACCACAGGGCGTTGTCGGCGAGTATCAGTCCGCCGTCCCGTAAAATCCGCATCGCCTCCCTGTAATAGGCGGCGTAGTTTTCTTTATCGGCGTCGATGAATACAAGGTCGGTCTCAGCATCAGGCAGGGTCTTCAGGATGTCGAGGGCTTCGCCAAGACGCAGCGTTATCCTGAACCCCTCGGGGCTCCGGCCGAAGAAGCCCCGGGCAATCTCCGCGTGCGCCGGATTGTGCTCGATCGTCAGAACCCGGCCGTCGTCCGGAAGCACCTCCGCCATGGAGAGCGCCGAGTAGCCGGTGAAGGTGCCGATCTCGACCACCTGTCGCGCCCCGGACAGCCGGGTCACCAGCTGAAGGAACCTGCCTTCAACGCGTCCGGTGAGCATGTTGGGATATGGGGTTTTTGACAGCGTAAAGGATTCGACCTCTTCAAGAAGAGGCGACATGGGCGACGTGTGAGCCGATGCGTACTCCTCCGCCTCCCGGGCCACGATATCCATGTAAGAGTATACGCCGCCCTGCCCGTCCAGATCCTGTTTGTGATTCTTCCCCATGCTGCGTCTACCTTATCGCGTCAAGCACTTCGCCGTTCATGGCGCCTTCGAGCGCCTTGACATATGCCTGAGCGACCACCTCGACGGCAGTCCCTGTCGACGGGTCCATATTGAATGCCTTCAGGGTATCGATCACCCAGTTGGGGCTCACGATGTTTATCCGGATGCCGCGGGGCATTTCCAGGGCCGCAGCCCTCCCGAAGCCTTCGAGGGCCGAGTTCACCAGGCTGATTGCAGTGGAGCCCTTCATGGGACTGCGGCTCAGGATGCCGCTCGTAAGTGTGAATGAACCGTTGTCGTTTACGTGGTCAATGCCCAGACGCACCACGTTGACCTGCCCCATCAGCTTGCTGTTAAGCCCCAGGGCAAAGTCTTCATCCGCGAGCGAACTCATGGGACCGAACTTCGCGAGCCCCGCCGCACAGATAACGGCATCGACCTTTCCTGTCGTCCCGAACATCTTTGTGATCGAGGCCTTGTCCGCAATATCGACCTTGACCGGGGACCTGCTGAAACTGACCGGAATCACCTCGTGGCGGCTGCCGATGGCCTGCACGACAGCCCTTCCTATCGTTCCCGTCGCACCGATGACTATGACCTTCATGGTTTTGTCCTCCCGGACCGAAGAATTATGAGTTATAAAGGCTGCTTCAGCTGCCTCAATTCAGTATATCACCCGCTTGCCCATCTACCAAGGAGTGTCCGCAAGGTGAGGCGTTCTTAACTGTGGAGCCTTGACTTCATTCAATGAGTGTACTACCGTGTCAGAAGGCAGCAATGCCATATGGCTGCTGCAGGAATGGTTGCATCCTAATTGCGTGGAGGAAGATGATGTTTGCAACAGGTGATGCAGGGAATGACGTTGCGGCGACGGTGATAGAGGCGCTCAATATCGGCCGCCCGGTGAAGGAGACGTTCTTTGGCAAGGAGATAGTGACCGGCATCTGCAAGAAGGCTGTCGGCGGCCCGGTGCACCTCGGGAAGACAGGATTCGATGGTGACGGGGTCGGCGATCTGAAACACCACGGGGGACCGGACAAGGCGGTCTGCGTATACATCACAGACCATTCTGCCTATTGGGAAAAAATCCTCGGGACCGTCCTTCCGCCCGCCCCTTTCGGTGAAAATTTCTCCGTTTCGAACCTCAACGAGGCCGCGGTATGCATTGGAGATATTTTCCGGGCCGGAACCGCCGTCGTCCAGATAAGCCAGCCCCGGCAGCCCTGTTCAACGCTGGCGGCGAGGTTCGGCCGCAACGATATGGTGAAGCTCGTCGTCGATTCCGGAAGAACGGGATTCTATTTCAGGGTGCTGGAAGAAGGCGTCGTGGAAAGCGGGAACGCCCTTGTTCTCAGGGAGAAGGACCGTCACGGGATAACAGTTTCCTTCGCCAACCGGATCTACCACCATGACAGGAGGAACAGGGAGGGAATAGAGAAGGTCCTGGCCGTTGAGGCCCTCTCGGGGTCATGGCGTGAATCCTTCCTCAAACTGAGAGAGCCGCTCTGAAAGTTGGCATGTCGAGCGGTGCCCCGCAGGATCTGACGGCATTGACAGGGCTGCCCAAAAAATGTAGATTGTAAGCTGTGTAGCCGTAAAGCGGCGCGGCAGTCGCGCCTGGAATACGGGAGCCCGGGGCAATGGATTTACGAGGTGTGGAAAACCAAAAAGGGGGGATCTATGGCTGACTCGCTGTCTTACGATGATGAGGCGTACGGGGCGCTTACCAGGGAGGAAAAGTCCAAGGTGAAGGAGATCCAGGGCAGGCTGGATTTTAACGATTCCAATACCGTCCTTCAGTACGGCGCGGGTATTCAGAACAAGATTTCCGATTTTGCCGATACGATTCTTTCCGAGGTAAAAGCCAGGGATACGGATTATGTCGGGAAGATCCTGAACGACCTGATGTTCAGGATAAAGGACTTGCAGATAGACGGCCTGTCTTCGGGGGGGTTCCTTTCGAAGATCCCGTTTGTAAAACCGCTTCTGGATAACGCGAAAAAATTCATGGCCGGTTACAGGGACACGAGCGTTCAGGTGGTAAAGATCGTCGAGGAACTGGAAAAGGCAAAGGCGCAGCTGCTCCGGGACGTGGAGACCCTCGATCATCTCTATGAAAAGAATATCGAGTATTTCAGGGAGCTGAACCTGTATATCCTTGCAGGCAAGATGAAGCTGCTTGAATTCCAGGAGACCCTGGTTTCCCTCGGGGAGGAGGCCGAGAAGTCGGTGGACCCTCTCGACGTCCAGAGATATAAAGATATGGTGCAGTTCGCAAACAGGCTGGGAAAGAAGCTCCACGACCTCAGGCTGAGCAGGACGCTTTCGCTCCAGACCGCTCCCCAGATACGGCTGGTTCAAAACAACAACCAGGAACTTGCAGGGAAGATACAGAGCTCCATTCTCAATACCGTGCCTCTCTGGAAAAACCAGATGGTGGTGGCCATCAGCCTGCTCAGGCAGAGGAATATCCTGGAGGTGCAGAGGGGGGTCTCCGAAACCACCAGGGCGCTGCTTGAAAAGAACGCCGAAATGATAAAGGAAAGCTCCGCTGGCGTGGCAAGGGTGGCCGAAGAGGGGATAGTCGATGTCGATACGCTGAAAAGGATAAACGCCGATCTTATTGCCACGATCGAGGAAACACTGAAGATACAGCAGGAGGGGAAACTGAAAAGGAGACAGGCGGGTGAGGAGATAGAGAAGATGGAGAGGGAACTCAGGGAGAGTCTCCTCCGCATAAAGGAAATGAGGGAAACCAACGCCGGCGGGCCGGGCGTATAGCCGGCGCTTCGCTTGCGGGAATGACAGAAAAGCTCTCTGTCGAGGTTTGTCATTCCGGTTTGCCCGGCCTGTTCCGTTGCTCACGGGGAATCCTTCTTCGTCTTAACCGCAACTGAAAATTGGTATTTCGGGCCGGTTTTGTCGTTGACAAATCGTCCGGAAAAATGTAGTTTAACGGAAAGTCCCACTGGGGGGACGTGCACCGGCTGAACAGCCGGAGGAGGGGCATGATGCTGGGCAGTTTTTCGGGGCTTGAACTTTTTTTCCTCGGCAGCGCCGCTTTGGGCGGTCTTCTTTTCATTGTCAGGCTCGGCGTGCAATTAATAGGTCTGGACCATGATCCGGGTTCGGACCTTAATTTCGACCACGGCGATGCCGGGCATATCGATTCCGATACAAGCTTCAGGGTCCTGACGCTGAACGGCCTTACATCGTTTTTCATAATGTTCGGTCTTGCGGGTCTTGCACTTTACAGGCAGGGCGCTGCGGGTTCTCTTCTTTCGATCCTGGGTGCTGCAGGTGTCGGGGTCGCTACGGTCTGGCTTCTCGGTAAGCTTCTTTCCTCCGCGAAGAAACTGCAGTCAAGCGGCACGATCGACACCGTCGGTGCCATCGGCAGCGAAGGGACCGTCTATACAACCATACCGGCGCACGGGACCGGAAGTGTGCAGGTCGTGGTGAAAAACCGCCTCAGGGAATTCGACGCCATCTCCCAGAGCAAGAAGGAGATCAAGACGGGGGAACGTATAAAGGTTGTTTGGGTCAATGGCAACGTGCTCGTCGTCGAGAAGGGATAACCTGTCAATAAAGGAGAGGAAGGGCTATGATTGGACTTAGTTTTACGGTATTGGCAATCGCGGCTTTTGTTGTATTGCTTGTCGCAAACGTATTGTATCTCGCGTCCCGCTACCGGAGATGTCCGTCGGACAAGATCCTGGTAGTCTACGGGAAGGTAGGTGTTGGGCAGTCGGCGAAGTGTATCCACGGCGGGGGCGCCTTCATCTGGCCCCTTATCCAGGATTACGAATATATGAGCCTGACGCCTATGACGATAAACATACCGCTTCAGAAGGCCCTTTCCCTTCAGAACATCCGGATCAACGTCCCCAGCACCTTCACCGTCGGCGTCAGCACGGAGCCGGCTATAATGAACAACGCCGCCGAGAGGCTCCTGAACCTTGGGTCTGGAGAGATCGAGGAGATGGCCAAGGAGATAATCTTCGGCCAGCTCAGGCTGACCGTCGCTTCCCTGACGATCGAGCAGATCAACCAGGACCGCGAGAGTTTCCTTGAGGCCATAAGAAAGAACGTTGCCCCCGAGCTTAACAAGGTGGGCCTCTACCTCATCAACGTCAATATTACAGACATAACCGACGAGTCGGATTATATCGGCAGCATCGGAAAGAAGGCCGCGTCTGAAGCTATCAACCAGGCAAAGATCGATGTCGCCGCCCAGGAAAAGCTGGGAGCCATCGGCGAGGCCGAGGCCAACAGGGAGAAGGCGATCAAGGTAGCCGAAAACGAGGCCGGGGCCGAGAAGGGAAGAAAACAGGCCGATGCCGACAGGCGTATCTTCGTACAGCAGCAGGAGACCGCTGCGACCATCGGTGAGGCAGCCGCGAACAGGGAGAAGGAGATCAATGTAGCCCAGAACCTTGCCGAGGCCGAAAAGGGCAGAAAAGCGGCCGAAGCGGACAAGAGGATCTTTGTGCAGCAGCAGGAGGCCGATGCCGTGACCGGTGAAAACAAGGCAAAGGCGCTCATCGCAGATACAAACGCCGAACTTGCGATGAAGCAGGCGGACGCCCTCAGGAAGGGGGAAGTAGCCAGGCGCGAGGCCGAGGTGGAGATACAGAAGGCCCAGTACAAGGCGGAGCAGGAGAGGCTGAACGCCGAAGAGGTCGTTCGCCAGGAGATAGAAAAACGCAAGGTTGAGATCGCCGCCGAGGCCCTGGCGGAACGTACAAGAAGGGAGGCAAAGGGCGAGGCCGACGCGATCCTGCTTAAGTACGAGGCAGAGGCCAAGGGAGTCAAACAGGTTCTCGACAGCAAGGCCGGTGGTTATATGGAGTTGATAAAGAGCTGTAACGGCGATGCCAGGGCAGCGGCCACCCTGCTCTTCGTGGAGAAGATTGAGCAGATCGTATCGATGCAGGTCGAGGCGGTGAAGAACCTCAAGATCGACAAGATCACGGTCTGGGATTCCGGAAACGGAGACAAGGGCGGTTCGTCCACAGCAAACTTCCTCTCCAGCATGATAAAGAGCCTGCCTCCTCTTCAAGACGTCGCAAAGATGGCCGGCCTCGAACTCCCGAAGTATCTGGGCGACATGGTCGACAAAAAAGACGGCAGAGGTGGAGTTCACAGCGAGGAGCCGGAAGAGGTCATGGAAGAGACTACGGAAGGATAGCAGCCACCTCACTGAACCGCTTCTTGGTCTGCCGGCTTAAAGGGTCTCTACTTTTCCCGGCCAGCCAGCCGGAAACCTTGCGGCTCACACGGACGAACAAGTGCGATGCGTATAACTATCCCCTTTCTTTATGCATAACTATTATGTAGAATATATGCATACATTCTGCCATTGCTTATGCATTAAGGAGGAAAATAATGCGCACAACGATTGATATCAATGAGGAACTGATAAACGATGTTATGAAGCAGGCAGGGGCAAAAACGAAGAAGGATGCCATTGTGATTGCACTGAAGGACTACCTGAAACACAAGAAGGTTGAAGAGCTCAAGGGCCTGATCGGCAATTATGATTCATTCGGCCTCGCTCTCGATGACCTGAAGAAGATGCGTAATGCCCGCTAAACTGCTCGTCGATACATCCGCCTGGATCGTCAGCTTCAGGAAAGCCGGGCATGAACGGCTGAAGAAGACTCTTCTGGGAGCGCTCGACACCCTCCCTGTCGCCACCACAAACATTATTGTTCTCGAACTGCTCCAGGGCTGCCGGGACAGGAAAGAATACGATGCAATGCATGCACGGTTCAATGCGCTTGAGATGATTCAGATCACCGATGCTGTCTGGTCACTTGCCTATGCCACCGGATATGAACTGAGGCGTAAGGGCGTAGCCGTCCCGACTGTGGACATCGTCATCGCAGCCATCGCAAAAATACACGACTGCAGCCTCCTGCACCACGATAAACACTTTCGCGCCCTCGCAAAACACCTTCACATCAACGCCCTGGACTGTATAGACGACTGATCCGGCCCGTGAATTTCGGGCTGTTCACTATTCACGTCTCACTGTTCACTGTAGTCACTCACTGCTTCTGGCTTGCCAGCCTGCCAGCTTGAAAGCCTATTTACTTCTCACGTCTCACTATTCACTGCAGTTATTCACTGTTTTTGGCTTGCCAACCTGTCGCTTGCTCGCATTCTTTCGTTTCACGATTCATGTTTCACGGTCTTTGATCGCTTGTCAGCTTGCAGGCCTGCTAGCTTGCTAGCTTTTTTATGCTAAAATACCGCCAGTTTAATAAGTTGCTTATATTTAATGGGGATAGAACAGCGGGGGATGTTCTGATGAACGCCGGGGGGTTGCGTTGAAGCAGACAGACAGAATCTTTCACTATGTACCTCCCACACCTCGTGATTTTTCTGGATGATCGACAATGTTGAAGACATTTGCTGAAATTCTTGAAAGGATAACAGTTGACTATCAGTAACTTATATGTTACCTTAAAGACAGTGGATGGCCGACCATAGGGTTAAAGAAAGTGAAAAGGAAGTGAGGAAATGCTATGGCCATTACTCGTAAATTCCGGACAACAATTTTATCACGCGCCGAATCCGATCCGGCATTCCGCACACAGCTGCTGACCGAGGCAGTGAACGAATTGCTTGCCGGCGACCTCGAAGCGGGCAAGGCCATGCTTCGCGATTACATCAATGCAACGATCACGTTCCAGCAGTTGGCCAGAAAGCTCAAGAAGTCGGACAAGAGCGTGCACCGCATGCTCGGGCCGCGCGGCAATCCGAGGGCCGACAACATCATCGAGATAATCAAAATCCTTCAGTCGTATGAACGAGTAAAACTTCGCGTGGAAGCACACAAAGTGGCAGCGTAAATTTCTTCCTATTGCCCATCGCCTATAGCCCATTGCCTTCTTTTCTCATTCACTATTCACTGTCCTCTAACGCTTGCCAGCCTGCCAGCTTGAAAGCCTATTTACTTCTCACTATTCACCATTCACTGCAGTTATTCACTATTCACTGTCTTTTTCACGGTTCACGATCACAGCCTTTGAGTGCTCGCCACAGCAGTTTTGCCTTTTTGCTTTTTTTACCGTTCACCTTTCACTATTCACTGCGGTTAGTCACTGTTTTTGGCTTGCCAGCCAGCCAGCTTGAAGGCCTACTTACTTCTCACTATTCACCGCGGTTAGTCATTGTTTGTGGCTTGCCAGCCTATTCACTTCTCACTTCTTACTATTCACTGCAGTTATTCACGATTCACGGTCTTTGACTCTGGCTTGTCGCTTTCCAGCTTGCAGGCCTGCTAGCTTGTTAGCTTTTTTATGCTAAAATAGCGACAGTTCAACAAAATGCTTATATTTAACGGGGATAGCACTGTGAGAAAAGTCCTGAGGAACGGCGAAGGGGATGTCAATTCAGGCAGACGGATACACTTTTCATCCTTCACGCTTCAGGGCTTTCGAGTATTGATGGCGGGTGTGTATCGCAAGAAGAAGGCTGGCATGAAATAATGGATTGGAATCCTGATTATCCTCCGACATGGCAACACTGATTCCCTCTTTGAATAGTTGTCTTGGGCGGATGACGCCGGGTGAAAGGCGCTTCGCCCAGAGATTGACGGAGAAACTTGAAGATGATTATCTCTCCTGGTACAACGTGCCTGTGGGAACGAAGGCCCTGTACCCTGATTTTATCGTCTTAAATCCGCGCCGGGGGCTATTGGTTCTTGAGGTCAAGGATTGGCGCGTTGATTCCATCAGGTCCTTGGATAAGCATTATGTCGTTCTCGTGACCCAAAATGGCGTTAAACACGTAATGAATCCTCTTATGCAGGCGCGATCATATGCTTTCACCATAGCCGATCAACTGGAGCGAGATCCGAAGCTGATAATGGCCGACGGCCGGTATCAGGGAAAGTTAGTGGTCCCGTGGGGCTACGGCATAGTGCTGACCAACATTACTCGTCTGCAATTTGAAAGCACGGACCTTGGCGAGATATTAGAGCCTGATCGTGTCATCTGTAAAGATGAGATGACCGAAACTACCGACGCGGAGGCATTTCAGGCCCGTCTCTGGAGGATGTTCAGTGTGGGATTTTCTCACATATTGACAATGCCGGAAATCGAACGCATTCGCTGGCATCTCTTTCCTGAAATCCGTGTCGAAGAGCATCAACTCTCACTGTTCGTAAGCGGTTCTCCAGAGTCCTCGGCGAAAGACGCCATCCCCGATCTGATACGTATCATGGATCTTCAACAGGAGCAACTAGCGCGAAGCTTGGGAGAAGGCCACCGGATTATCCACGGTACGGCAGGCTCGGGGAAAACCATGATCCTTGCCTATCGAGCACAATATCTTGCACGAGTGCTTCAGAAACCGCTACTGGTTCTCTGCTTTAATATCTCCCTTGCCGCCCGGCTTGAGCAGCTGATGGCTGAGAAGAGACTTTCAGGCCAGGTTACTGTGCGCCATTTCCACGGTTGGTGCAGCGATCAATTGAAGCTTTACCACGTTGCCTTCCCTGAGCAAAGTCGCATTGGTCAGCAAGAGTTCTATGCGGAGATGGTGAAGAGTGTCATTGCCGGAGTTGAGAGAGGCCAGATTCCTCCAGCCCAATACGGGGCGGTCCTCATTGACGAAGGACACGACTTTGAGCCCGAATGGCTTAAACTCCTATCGCAGATGGTCGATCCGCAGACAAATTCTCTCTTGCTGCTTTATGATGATGCCCAGTCTATATATGGCAATACACGGCGTCGCAAGTTCAGCTTTGCAAGCCTTGGGATTCAAGCGCAGGGGCGCACTTCCATCCTGCGTATAAATTACCGCAATACTTCTGAGGTGCTCTCAGTAGCGTACGAGTTCGCGAAAGAGGTACTCAATCCTCACGATGCTGACGAAGATGACATCCCCGTAGTTGCGCCTGAGAGTGCGGGGAGGCATGGCATAATCCCGCTTATCACTCGCCGGGCAAATTTAAACGCTGAGCTTGACTATATCGTCGACTGTTTCCGCCAGTACCACGATGAAGGTATTAGATGGAGGGACATGGCTGTTATTTACAGGGTGCGATTTATGGGTGAAGAGACTGTTGAGAAATTTCGCAGAGCCGGAATCCCGGTTGAGTGGTTGCAGGAAAGTAATCGTAGCCGCCATTTTAACGTATCCTCAGAAAGCGTCAAGGTTATGACCCTGCATAGCAGCAAGGGACTTGAGTTCCCAGTAGTTGCTATCCCGGGAATCGGCTTTTTGCCATGGAAAGACCTTGATCCGGCAGAAGAGGCCCGGCTTTTGTATGTTGGCATGACCAGGGCGATGGACCATCTTGTTATGACTTATCACTCAGAGTCTGTTTTCGCACAGAAGCTTGTAGATGCTCATAAACGGGTAGCGGCGTAGCTGCTGATTTGAAAACATGATGACTCGATCCTGACAATAAACGCTGTCGAGCGCCAGAACCATTAGCAAAATAGGTCAACGAAATGGTAATGAAAAGAGAAGCATGGAGGATCATTATCTTCGCAGTAAAGACTCTTGTTGCGCAGACATCAATATTACAGATATGAGGGGGGATGAAATAAGTCATGGCAACGTTTACCCTAAAAGGTCTAAGAGGAATATTCAGGAACGTGGCGCACAAAAAGGTCACGAAAACAGACATAAGCAAGGATGCTTATCTCGTAACTTCAGCACAACAGGCAGTACTTGCAACGGCCGGATTTACACCCGGAATATATCCTTTGACTACTGTTGTCCCTTTGGTCCTATTAGACACGGGTGAGGTCGTGAAAGCCAGCTATTATGCTTCTCAGAGGGCGGGTTCGGGCCGAACTCCCGAATGTCGTATGGGGCGTCTTCTTCACAGGGTTGGGGTTGGGGATGAAATCGCCTTCGCTACCGACGGACTTGATGTTTTCCTATGCTTTCTTTCCTCCAGAGGGCTTGGCAAAGAGGCCGCCCAAATGGCTTACAAGGACGCCGCTGTCAGCGCTAATGAGCAACTCCCTTTAAAGGCCCTCATAGCGAGAGCGAAGAGTGCGAAGCGGAAACCGATAAAACAACAGACGACAACGACGACTTACAGCCGCGATTCGTCTATTATAGCATTCGTTCATCGTCGCTCCGGATACAAATGCGAAATGCCGACGTGTGAGTACGTCGGATTCAAAAAGACAAATGGTGGACAGTATATCGAAACCCATCACATTACTCCGTTGTTCAGAGGTGGGGATGATTCCATTGACAATGCAGCGGCGCTGTGTCCAACATGTCACAGAATGATGCACCACGCACACGATCACATAAAGCGGGCGACCATTTTGAGGGCAGTCGTGAAGAAAGCCAACAAGAGAGTTGGCGCTTAACCGTGAGACAGCCAGTGCGGAATGGTAAACGCCAATATACGATCCTACTGAACAGGGCTGATGGGCTTACTGCCAGTTTCTTTTCGCCTGAATTCAGAGATATAAGCAAACAAAAAGATGAACGACATTTAGCACTTTACAAAAGAATATGCTCTGGGTATAATGTGGTACATAATATTCCCAGAGCAATCATGGCACAGATACATATCAAACTGAACGACGAAACACACCGAAAGCTTTGCCGGAAAGCTAGGAAATACAATTACAGCATCCAGGAATTTGTCGAAAAGTCCCTGATGAGAGTTGCTGAAGATTCCGCGCCGTTTTTCGCATTCCGGGACCCCAATCGTGAAAACAGAGATCACAAATTCACTTTCATAGACCTGTTCGCAGGCATCGGCGGCATACGGAAGGCTTTTGAAGGGCATGGAGGCAAATGTGTTTTCTCGTCGGAGTGGGACAACTGGTGCCAGAAGACATACTTTGAAAATTTCGGCGAGATGCCACATGGCGACATCAACGAAATAAAGCATGAGGAAGTGCCGGACCATGACATCCTCACCGCTGGGTTCCCCTGTCAGCCTTTCTCAATCGCCGGTGTCTCAAAGAAAAATAGCCTCGGCAGGGAGCATGGTTTTAAGGACAAAGCACAAGGTACACTTTTTTTCCGTATAGCTGAGATTCTTGATAAGAAGCGACCCAAAGCATTCATGCTTGAGAATGTGAAAAATCTCAAGAGCCATGACGGAGGCAACACCTTCAGAGTAATTGAGGGTACCCTGAAAGAACTTGGATATCATGTCTTTTCCGATGTCATCGATGCTGCCCACTATGTGCCTCAGCACCGGGAAAGGCTTTTTATTGTGGGGTTCGACTCCAAAATGTTCAGACAGGTCCCCCTGTTTTCTTTTCCTTCAAGGCCAAAGAGGAAAGTTACGCTGAATCGCATACTCGAAAAGAAAGTAGACAGGAAATATATTCTGTCAGATCATCTGTGGCAGTATCTACAGGACTACGCTGAAAAACACAGGCAGAAGGGGAATGGATTCGGTTATGGCCTGTTTGATGGAAACGATGTTGCCCGGACTTTGAGCGCTCGCTACTACAAGGATGGATCGGAAATACTTATTAAAGTTCCCGGGTCCAATCCCCGCCGCCTCACGCCACGCGAGTGTGCAAGACTCATGGGCTACGATGACAGCTTCAGAATTCCCGTTTCGGATACCCAAGCCTATAAACAGTTCGGCAACTCCGTCGCCGTGCCGGTCGTATCCGCAGTTGCAAGAGTGCTAGTTGATACCTGCCTTCCCGTCATACCTAATCGAAAAGCCTCAAAATAATCTATAATTACACATGACTGACGTTGTAGACGCTTCCACGCGAAGCCGGATGATGTCCGGCATCAGGGGCAAAAATACTCGACAGGAAGTCGAGATCAGGAAAAGGCTATTTGCCTTGGGGTTCAGATATCGACTGCACGATAAAAAACTCCCCGGCAAACCTGACTTGGTGCTGCCGCGTTATAACGCAGTCATATTCATTCACGGATGTTTTTGGCACGCTCATGACTGCTATCTTTTTCAGTTGCCAGCATCAAGGAAGGCATTCTGGAAAAAAAAACTGCTTGGAAACAAGAAAAGGGATCAAGCCAATATCGAGAAATTAAAGGGCCTCGGATGGCGCGTTTTGATCATATGGGAATGTGCATTCAGGGCTGTCGGCAAGAACAGAACTGCGGAGCTTGACAGAATTGCAGCCAAGGCGGCACAATGGCTGCGATCGGGACGTCAGCATCGCGAGATAAGGGGGGCCAATGTCGGGTGATCTCCAAAGTTGGCTGAATGAAATTGCCGGTACCGGCTACGTATGGTATGTAAAGCGCCTTTCAGGCAATGACACGCTTGCTAACGGCTCACATCAGGCAGGCCCATATATCCAGAAAGAATTTCTTTTCAGTATGTTCCCTTCTTTAAATAGGCCGTCCGTGCTAAATCCCGATTTATGGATCGAATTAGATATTGATTCACATGCAGACAGACGCCGCATACGTATCATCTGGTATAACAACAAATTGCACGGTAAGACCCGAAATGAGACCAGACTTACCAATTTCGGTGGTTCAAACTCACCCCTTCTTGATCCTGAAAATACTGGTGCCCTAGCGGTTTTTGCATTTGCGGTCGACGGAAGCGGCGTTGCGAGTGAATGCCATATCTGGGTCTGCAGGGATATGATTGAAGAGGCGCTTGTGGAAGACCTGATAGGCCCTGTTGAGCCCGGCACATGGACAATCCGGACTGCCAGCGGCACAGTGACGTCGTCCTTGTCGGCGATTGAAAAACCGCCCTCAAAAGCTAAGTGCTGGCTGGACGCCGCCCAGATTCCGGCAGGCTGGCTCAAGAAATTTCCTTCTGGACAGGAAATCATCCGGAAAACCGTAGAAATCGGCCCAGCTACTGGAATGCAAGCGGACCTTCGGCTTCTCCAGCGCAGAGCTTGTGAATATGAGATTTTCAGGAGCATCGAGGAAGTTATCGAGCTGCCAGAGATAAAGAAGGGTTTTTCGAGAGTTGACGAATTCATAGCAAGGGCTCAGACGATATTGCAGAGGAGAAAAGCCAGGTCAGGCCGTTCTCTTGAGTTGCACATGACAGAGATATTCCTTGAAGAGGGATTGAAGGAGGGGCGTGATTTCTCGCACCAGCCCAAGTCGGAATCGGGCAAAAGACCGGACTTTCTTTTTCCTTCGGAAAGCAGCTACCGAGATTCAGGCTTTGCTGCTGAGAAGCTCCGAATGCTGGCAGTCAAGACAACCTGCAAAGATCGGTGGCGTCAAATTCTAAATGAGGCGGATCGCATCAGCAAGAAACATCTTCTCACCCTGCAGGAAGGGATTTCTGAAAACCAGTTCAGGGAGATGGCGGATGCCGGCGTCCAACTGGTCGTTCCGCAGCCTCTGATTCAAACATACCCAAAGAAAGTCCAACCGCATCTTGTCACGATTGACGCTTTTATTGATTGCATTCGGCACTTACACCCATAGGGTGTCATCTCGCCCAAAAAGCAAAAATCGTCATGCGTCACAGATCAAAGGCTCCGTTCATAATGTGCCTTTTTTGATATCCTCGACTTCAGGACTGCGAAGCCTATTTTATAAATATCAACATTCTCCCTCTCGCAAATTTCGAATGATCGCTCCATTTTTTTGTTGAGCCTCCTTGCCTCTGCCGGGGTTAAAACATCAAAATCTTCAAACGGCGTATCAGGATGAAAATTCAGCGCATACCTATCAGTAAGTTCTTTAAAAAATAAGCTTACATCTCTAGCTGTTTCCATTAGCCCTCCAAAATTATGCTTTACAATTCATCAGCGACCCTATCGAAACCAAAACGCTTAACACCATTTCCGAGAACTTAAAGCTCTCCTCCGTGTTTTTTCAGATAGTCAGTGACCGCTTCTTCAAGGAGCTTATAGACCTGTGTATCTTTCTTGACCGCAAGAATTTTCAGCTTTTTTGCCAGCTTCGGGTCCATCCTTACTCCGAAAACTTTGTTGGGAGATGGAGTGCCCGCTGAGGAAATATTTTTTCTGACCATTCAGCTGACCTCCTTTTTCTGTTAGGTTACCTCAATAAATTATTATTGTCAACAAAATAACATGTTAACATACTAACACAAGGAAAACTGATGAGCACCAGCAGATCTTACTGGCGCTGGAATATAGAAGGCATATCTGAGACTGTTATTAAGCACGCAATAAGTGGGTCGCTGATGACTGAGTTGACTTATTCGTGAGGGCGTTGGCAGCTCTCAGGGAGTTTAGTGATAGAAGCTTAAATGCATCCCTCAGATATCAGAGATGAAATGAAGAACGGAAATTGGTCAGAAGGCTTTCAGTAACAAGACAACGCCAGCCAGAGCCACTAGCCATCCCATATAGAAGAATACTTGAGCAATCCACTTGAGAGAATCATATTCGTCAGAGCTGTATTCTT
>JBJKPE010000185.1:0-4487 GCA_046706685.1 Thermodesulfovibrionales bacterium
GGACCTCGAAACAGCGGAGATCGCCATCCAGTCGGCCCTGACCGGGCATGTTGTGTTTTCGACTCTCCACACCAACGACGCGCCCAGCGCGATAACGAGGCTCCTTGACATGGGCGTTGAGAACTTCTTGCTCTCGTCGACCGTCAGGGGGATCCTCGCCCAGAGACTCGTGAGGGTCATCTGCCCTTCCTGCAAGGAGGTCGACCAGTCCGCGGCCGATAAGGAAGAACTGGCGAAAATCGGCATCGGAACGGACACCCCGCTTTACAGGGGCGCAGGATGCGAGAAATGCGCATTTACCGGATACTACGGCAGAGAGGGGATTTTTGAGCTGCTGGTAATTGACGACGATGTCAGAAGGCTGATCCTGAAGAACGCCGACTCGAACGAGCTGAGGGATTCCGGCAGGCGGCACGGAATGAGGACCCTGCTGGAAGACGGCGCCGAAAAAATCAAGTCGGGGATTACGACTCTGACTGAAGTCCTCAGGGTCACCCAGGAGGTCTAATTGCCTGTCTTTTCTTACAGGGCCACCACTACCGACGGCACGATTATAGAAGGCGTCATAGAAGCGATAGACGAACGGGCGGCAGCCGTCAGGATCAAGAACACCGGGGTCATTCCCCTGAAGATCTTCACACCCAAAGAAGGGGTAAAGAAGAATATCTTCTCCCGATCGCCGAAAGGCGACGTTCTGACCTTCACTGCTGAGCTCTCCTCTCTCCTGGCTGCTGGATTGCCCTTGGACAGGGCCCTTAATATCCTGACCGAAGTATCCGAGAACAAGGAGATGAAGAGCATCATTCAGTCCATTCTGAAGTCGATCAGGGAGGGCAGTTCTTTCTCTGATGCGCTCCAGAAACATCCGCGGGTTTTCCCGAGGCTCTATGCAAACATGATCAGGGCCGGTGAATCCGGAGGTGTCCTGGATGTGGTGCTGGACAAGCTGAACGAATTCCTGGAGTCATCCAAGGAACTGAAGGACCATATTTTTTCGGCGATGATCTATCCGGTCATCCTGATCCTGACAGGCGGCGCCTCAATAACAGTTCTTCTCGTATACGTCCTGCCGAAATTTTCGGCGATTTTCGCCGAAATGGGAACGGCCCTCCCGCTCCCGACACAGATACTCATCACCTTCAGCAATGTGCTTTCCTCTTACTGGTGGATAGTCCTCACCGCCCTGATTCTGGGCGGAATAACTTTCAAGAATTATGTCAGGACCGACGCCGGCAGGTACAAGTGGGACGAGTTTAAACTCAGGCTGATGGGTGACGTAATAAGGAAGATCGAGACAGCGAGATTCACGCGGACGCTCGGCACTCTCCTTAAAAGCGGGGTCCCCCTGCTGCAGGCGCTGAACAATTCGAAGGACATCATCGGCAACCGTGTCATCGCCTCCTCGATCGATGCCGTTTCGAAAGGTGCAAAAGAGGGCAGAGGCATTGCCGCGCCGCTGACGAACTCAAACGCCTTCCCTCCCCTCGCTCTTTCCATGATAAAGGTGGGAGAAGAGACCGGGCAGCTCGACACAATGCTGCTCCGGGTTGCGGCCACATATGAAAAAGGCCTGAAGCTCGCCATAAAGCGTTTTATAAGCTTCTTTGAGCCGGTCATGATCCTTACTATGGGTATAGTGATAGGCTTTATAGTCGTTTCCATGCTTATGGCAATATTCAGCATAACAAATCTGCCTTTCTAAGACACTATTTTGAAGACAACTAGAAACGAAGGATTCACGCTTCTTGAGTTATTGATCGTTTTGTTTCTTATAACGCTCATGCTTGGCCTTTCATCTGTTTTTTTTGCCAACACACTTCCTGCGGGGAGGTTTCATTCCACTGCCAGGGACATAGCGGCGACGTTCAGGCATGCGAGATCGCTCGCACAAATAAAAGGCAAGGATCAGTCGATGATCATAAACCTCGACACCAAAGAGTATGGGATAGCCGGTCTCAAGACGAGGCCGATTCCGGCCGGTATTAACATCAGGATAGAAGATCCCTTCTATGGCGACATTCGGCAGGGCAAGTATACCTTCACATTCCATTCATACGGGAGCGCCGAAGGCGGTACAATCGTCCTCTGGGACGATAAAAGATCAGTCACCATAAGCCTGGACCCTATTGTCGGATCCATAGTCCTGAAGGGGGCGCCGCAATGAAACGGAACTTTCCGCATTCCCGCAACGACGGATTCACCCTTCTGGAGATCCTGGTGGCTCTGGCCATCATGAGCATCGCGCTGGTGGTGGTATTTCAACTGTTCTCCGCGAATTTGAAGGGGATCACGGCCTCCGGAGACTATATACACGCTTCCATGCTCGCAGAGTCGAAGATGAGAGAAATTCTTGATGACGACAAGCTCGCTGAAAAGTCCTGGAGCGATGTTACGGAAGACGGGCATCAGATCGACGCCGCAGTCACCAAAGTAGAGGAGAAGCGAACCGACAGTCTCCCGGTGAGACTGCTGAAAATAGATGTGACAGTCCACTGGATGAGCGGATCACGGGAAAGAACGATTACACTGGAAACAATGAAACTCGTAAAGAAACAGGTATAATGCAACTTCGCAGGCCAGAAAACAACAAAGAAAAAATGCATGACGCAAAGTGCATAGCGTATAGCTTGACTTTAGCACAATGTCCCCGCGTAAGACACCCCGAGGCGCAGCGTTTCAGGCTGACCGCTTCTCCTGCAGAGGGCGGCTTTACACTTCTTGAGCTGATCGTCGCCTTTGCGATACTGGGGTTCATAGTCTTGATCATAGCCGGGGCCATGAGGCTCGGTATCCACGCAGTTGATTCAGGCGAAAAAAGGATCAATTCCCTGGAAAGACTGAGGACCTCTCTGGATATTGTGGATTCTCAGGTCCAGTCCGAAGCACCCCTTACCACGGTCGACAACGGCGAGAAAAAGCTTTACTTCCATGGCGAGAGGGACTCCATGCAGTTTGCCAGCAACTATTCGATCTGGGGAGGGCAGACCGGCTACGTAGTAGTTACTTACAAGGTCGAAGCCGACGGCGAGGGCAAGCAGGCGCTGGCAGCTTCGGAGAATGTCATAGGCATCGAAGGGGAAAGGGATACCAATCTCTTTACAGGCTTGGATTCCATCTACTTCGAGTATTTCTACAAGGGCCCGACCGACGAGAATGGAAGCTGGGTAGACACGTGGACGGACGACTCGAGCGTTCCCGGGAAGGTGAAGCTTCACCTCGTGCGGGGAGAGAAAGACTTCTCCCTCATCATCCCTATGCGGACACCCGGATCTATCGCACAGTCCGCGGCGAACTCGCTTAACCAGACCACGCCTGCCATGAACCCGGCCAATCCCTTTGCGCCGCTGCTGCAAGGACGATGAGAATGGTGGTCTCAGAGAAACCAGCGGGCGGCGGTGGGCGAGAGGCAATATGCTGCGGGCCCGCAGCAAGGGCGATGGACGTGACATCCACCGGGGAAAAGGCAAGACTGCCGGGACCGGCAGCAGGGACGAGTACGACAGGGTCAGAGGACGGGATAGCGCTCCTTCTGGTGCTCTGGGTATTGACCATACTGACCGTCATCGTTCTCTCATTTTCATATATGGCCCGGACAGAGACCCTCTCCGCCCTGTCCTTCAAGCAGGGAATGGCGGAAAAATTCATGGCCGAGGCGGGGATAGAGAGGGGAATAATGGAGATATTCTACAGAAGAATGAATCTGAACAACCCCTTACCAGAAATGGAGGTATGGAAAACAGACGGCACGCCGTATACGGTGGAGATGAGCAACGGCAGGAGCACGGTCAGCATTACGGACGAGTCGGGGAAGGTGGACATAAACCAGATAAAAGATGTAAACTCAGATATATTAAGACATTTGCTCATAAACTTAGGTGTCAAGAAGGAAGACAGCGATGTGATAGTAGATTCCATACTCGACTGGAAAGATCCCGATGATCTTGTTCATATTAACGGGGCTGAAAGTGAGTATTATGAATCCTTACCTCATCCTTACAAAGCCAAGAACGCCGATCTTGATACCCTCGAGGAACTTCTGCTCGTTAAAGGGATGACTCCCGAGATACTTTACGGCAATGGGGAAAAAAAGGGGCTGATAGATTTTATCACGATCAACTCAAAGACAAGCCAAATCAATGCCCTGGCAGCCCCGAAAGAGGTTTTGGAGTCAATACCGGGTATAGCGCCTGAGGATGCCGATCAGATAATAAGCCTGAGGCAAAATCAGGATGCCGCTTCAGCGGCAAGTATTCAGGCGTTGATCTCGAAAGTGCCCCCTCCCTTTAATGCCTATATAGGCGTATCGGGGAGCAGCAGTACCTTCAGCATTGAGTCGGTCGGGTATGCCGGCGACGGGAAAACGGGCTATGCTATAAGGGCGACAGTCCTCATAGATGGAAGTAACTCTTACAGATATGTTTATTATAAAAGTCCTTCTGATTTTACATTGGATATAAAAAATGGCAGCGACAGCGGCAGTTAGGAAG
>JBJKPE010000186.1:0-3988 GCA_046706685.1 Thermodesulfovibrionales bacterium
AGGCCGATGCGGTGGCGCTTTTCCCGGGCGGCTTCGGCACCCTCGACGAGGCGATGGAAACATTGACCCTTCTGCAGACCGGCAAACGTTATCCACTGCCCCTCATACTGGTCGATGAGCCGGGGGGAGACTACTGGCTGAAATGGAAGCGCTTCTTTGAAGATGAACTGCTCGCCCGCGGCTATATCTCGGCCTGTGATTTCAATTTCTTCGAACTGGTTGACACCGTGGACGAGGCGGTCGCGAGGATTGAGCGTTTCTACCGGCGATACCACAGTATGCGCTATGTCGACGAAAAGCTGGTGATACGGCTTGCCACGGAGATAGACCGGAAGTCCGTCGCGGAGTTGGGACGCCGCTTCCTGAGCATCCTTATGCCTGGTGGAAGGATATATCCGTCGATGGCATTGCCTCAGGAGGAGGACGAACCTGAGCTTTCAGGCCTCCCCCGCCTGATTGTTGATTTCAACCGGCGGGACTTCGGAAGTCTTCGGACCCTGATCGACGCAATAAACGATATTTGAACAATTTACGGCTTCAGAAGGTAAACTTCGTCTTGTCCCAGCTGATGTGGCGGTGCCAGTTCCTGCCCCTGTCTTTGCAATCAGTACGGTAATGGGCACCGACGCTCCCCTTCCTTGTGAGCGCCGCCTCGACGATGAGGGCAGCAACAGTGAGCATATTCTTGATCTCCAGTTCATGCCTGGTAAGATAATCGCCGCCGATGATATTTCTGAAGGAGCTGAGCTTCTCCTTAGCTTCTCCCAGTGAAGACCCGCACCTGATTATGCCCGCCTTCTCCCACATGACCCTTCTCAGGACTCTCTTGACCGCCTCGCTCTCCCCGATCGACTGTATCGCCGGTTCTTCGCTCCGTGCGAGGGCCTCGTCGGGCTTAACGGCCGACTGCAGGGCTGCAGAGCCCGCCCTGGCCCCGAAGACAAGCCCTTCAAGCAGACTGTTGGACGCCAGTCTGTTGGCCCCGTGGACCCCCGTGCAGGCGACCTCTCCGGCGGCGTAGAGGCCGCGGATATTCGTTTCCCCTGCCAGGTTCGTCTTAACACCGCCCATCATGTAATGGGCCGCGGGGGAGACAGGTACCAGGTCTTCGGTTATGTCCACATCGTATCGGAGGCAGGTTGCATAAATACTCGGGAAACGGTTTTTTACAAAATCTTTGCCCATATGTCTCAGGTTCAGATAGACATGGTTGCTTTTAGTTTTCACCATCTCGGAGATGATGGCCCTGGATACGACGTCTCTAGGTGCAAGTTCGGCCATCGGATGATAATCGTACATGAACCTTTGACCTCCCGCGTTGAGGAGCGTGGCGCCCTCGCCTCTTATCGATTCGCTGAGGAGAAACTGGGGGGCCGCGGGGGAATAAAGGCTGGTGGGATGGAACTGGACGAATTCCATGTCCTCCAGTTCTGCGCCCGCCCTGAAGGCAATGGCCATGCCGTCACCTGTGGCAACCGGTGGGTTTGTAGTCCTGGAAAAGATCTGGCCGGTGCCGCCTGTTGCCAGTATCGTAGCTTTTGCGAAAAGTGCGGCGACCTCTTTTTCTCTCAGAACCAGGGCCCCGTGACATTCCCCGTCCTGAATAATCAGGTCCGTTGTGAAGGCAAAGGGGTATTTTCTGACCGATGGAAGTGAACGGACCTTCTTCAGCAGAACCCTCTCAAGCTCTTTGCCTGTCGAATCGCCGTGAGCATGCAGAATTCTGCGCCGCGAATGAGCCGCTTCGAGCGTCAGGGCCAGCTTGAGCCCCTCCCGGTCGAACTCGGCCCCCCATGAGATCAACTCGGCTATCCTTTCGGGGCCTTCTTCGACGAGCGTTCTCACGGCCTCCTCCCTGCAGAGGCCGTCCCCTGCCTTCAACGTGTCCTCAAAATGTATACCGACTGTGTCCTCGTCGCTCATAACAACCGCTATGCCGCCCTGGGCATACTCCGTGCTGCTTTCTGAGGCCTTGTCCTTTGTTACAACGAGCACCTGTCCGTACTCTGCCAGTTCGATGGCGGCCCTGAGACCGGCGACCCCGCTTCCGATTATGAGAAAATCGACTGTTTCGGCTTTCATATACAGAAGAATACAGCTATGGTACAGGGGAAATCAAGCATCCTTTCCTGCCCAAGAGGTCCCGGGCCGTGTTGCTAAAATCTTCAGGAATCTATTAAAATGAATCATTACATTTTCAGGAGGAAGAAAGTGAAGGCGGAAATTCATCCGGATTATAACGAAACGAAGGTGGTATGCGCCTGCGGCGAGACATTCACCACGCGGTCGACTAGGAAGAGCATACACCTGGACATATGCTCCAAGTGTCACCCCTTTTACACCGGCAAGCAGAAGATCGTTGACGCCGAGGGAAGGGTGGAGAAGTTCAAAAAGAAATACGCGAAGCAGTAAATATACACGACGGCAGCAACCACGACAGGAAACCGGTTTCGGTTTCCTGTTTTTTTCTTAGGGAACGCCGTATCAGGCCTTTCCGACGCCGTCTTTTCCGGACTGCGCTGGAAGGGTGTAAATAATAAAAGACGTAAGGCACAGGTGCTGGATGGAAAATATCGGCGGGCAGGCTGTAATAGAAGGCGTCATGATGAAGTCGCGTGGCAACTGGACGGTTGCGGTCAGGGATCAGAACGGCAAAATCCATATGAAAAGGGAGAAGCTCGGCAATTCGCCCCGCTTCTTCAAGCTCCCTCTCCTGAGGGGGGTTATCGCACTCTTCCAGGCTTTGGTTATCGGGTTGAAGGCGTTGGAATTTGCAGCCGGCAATGCCTATGAAGAGGGTGAAGAGGAGAAACTTGGGAAACTTTCGATCGCCCTTACATTAGTGGTGGCGGTGGTCCTGGGGGCGGGCCTTTTTATCCTCCTGCCGCTTTATGCCACGAAACTTCTGGGCCTTCTCTTCGGCGGCATATCCGCTCATTCTCTCCTTTTCAACCTGACCGACGGGGTGATCAGGGTGGGGATCTTCCTGTTCTATGTAGTTTTGATAGGCCTCTGGAAGGAAATGGCCAGGATCTTCATGTACCACGGGGCTGAGCATAAGGTGATTCATGCGTATGAAGACGGCAGGGAATTGACTGTCGAAAACGCGAAACAGTATACGACACTCCATCCCCGCTGCGGAACGAGCTTCCTGATGATCGTTATGGTCGTCAGCATCCTGGTCTTCTCCTTCATCCCGCAGCAGTGGCCCTTCCTCTATAAGTTCCTGTCGAGAATTGTCCTCATACCCCTTGTTGCCGGATCTTCTTTTGAGCTGCTGAAGCTTTCCTCCCGGTGGAAGACAAATCCGTTTGTAAACCTGATGATCCAGCCAGGGCTTTTTATTCAGAGGCTGACCACGAAGGAACCCGACGATTCCCAGATTGAGGTCGCCCTCGCCGCCCTGCGTGAAGTGCTGGCACTGGAGGGGCAGAATGCTGGATAAGCTCCTGGCGGTTGAAAAAAAATACCAGGAACTGACGGACCTGCTGAGCGACCCCAAGATTTTCTCCGTGCCGTCAGACCTGCAGAAGTACTCCAGGGAACATGCCGAGCTGCAGCCCGTCATAGGGAAGATCGATCGGTACAGGAAGATTCTTGAGGACCTGAAGGACACCGAGGAACTGCTGAAGGGCGGGGACGGCGAAATGCGGGAGCTTGCCCAGGTGGAGATCGAGGATTTGAAAAGCAGGAAGGCGGCTATCGAGAATGAGATAAAGCTGATGCTTGTACCCCCGGACCCGATGGACAAGAAGAACGTCATTCTGGAGATACGTGCCGGCACCGGAGGCGAGGAGGCCGCCCTCTTTGCCGCGAGCCTGTTCCGGATGTATTCGAAGTACTCCGAATCCAGGAAATGGAAGATAGAGGTCATCAGCATGAGCGCCACAGGACTCGGCGGGATCAAGGAGGTCGTGGCATCGATCCAGGGGAAGGGGGCTTACAGCCGTCTGAAATACGAAAGCGGCACCCACAGGGTCCAGCGAGT
>JBJKPE010000187.1:0-19958 GCA_046706685.1 Thermodesulfovibrionales bacterium
CGGCACCACCGGTGAGATGGACCATTGTGCACGGGTTTATCGCAGGCTTCGGTTTCGGCGGATTTTCGCTTTTCATCAACACCGTCGCTGCTCCGGCCATGAAAAACCCCTGGCTGGGGTTTCTTCCAGGCCTCCTCTTCGGACTGGGGACCATGGTCATGCTGGTAATAATCGGCGCCCTGTTCGGGGCATCGCTTCGCTGGACGCATTCACTGACCGAAGAGGAGGTGGGGAGGATCGGGTCACAGACTGGAGGGCGGACCCTCTTCTTCGGAGGCATACTTTTTGGGGTTTTCGGGATCTCGATGCTACTGGGCCTCGACCGCAGGCTGCCAGTTGACTCGGGATATGTCCTGATCGGGCTATTCATGATCCTCGTTGCCGTGCCCGCATTCATCTTTTCGTGGAGGCAGGTGCTGGCGGCAAGGGAAGGCTCCGGCAGGTAAGGGATATGGAGACAGAAAAAGACGGGCTCAAGCTGACTAAACCGATGCGGCTCTGCCGCCTTCTCCTGCTGGCGGTCATTACCGGAGCCCTTGCAGGACTCGGTGCGGCGGTGTTCAGGGCAATGGTCGGACTTTCCCACAATCTCCTTTTTCTCGGCCGTTTTTCGTTGAGCTATGATGCCGGAAGCCATACCCCTGCCGGACCGTTCGGGTGGCTCATCATATTCGTTCCAGTTGCGGGGGCAGCGGTTGTGACCTTTCTCGTCAAGAACTTCGCCCCGGGGGCAAGGGGCAGTGGTGTTCCGGAGGTGATGGATGCGGTCTACTATAATCGCGGAGTCGTTCCCCCGATCACCCCAGCCGTAAAGGCGCTCGCATCGTCGCTCTCTCTCGGCAGCGGAGGATCCATCGGCCGTGAGGGCCCGATCATGCAGATAGGCGCCTCGCTCGGTTCTTTCCTCGGCCAGATCTTCCCCGTCGCGGTCTGGGAGCGCAATACTCTGATCGCCGCCGGCGCGGGCGCCGGGATCGCGGCCACCTTCAGCACACCAATCGGGGGCCTGCTTTTCGCCGTGGAGCTCCTTCTCTTTGAGGTTAGTGCCCGGACCGTGATACCAGTAGCCATATCGACGGCGACAGGAGCGTATGTGGGAAGCCTTCTTCTCGGGGCCAGTCCTCCGTTTGTGATACCCGGTGTTGAATCCTTCACCTTCGTGGCACTCAGGCCGACAGTGCTCCTCGGATATGCGGGGCTCGGCGTGCTGACGGGCGTACTTTCCGCCCTGTTTATAAAAACCGTATACGGCTTCGAGGATGTTCTCGGCAAATATACACCCGAAAATTACTATCTGCGGCATATGGCTTCAATGCTCATTGTCGGGCTGTCGCTCTATCTGCTTATCAGGTTCACCGGGCATTATTACATAGAGGGGGTGGGCTATGCGACGATACGCGACGTGCTCTCCGGTCTGCTTTCACACCCTTATCTGCTCCTTGCCCTCTTTCTCCTGAAACTTCTGGCCACCGCCATGACGCTGGGCTCGGGGGCATCTGGGGGAATCTTCTCGCCCTCGCTTTACATGGGCGCGATGGCGGGGGGACTGTACGGCATGGCCGCGCGTACGCTCTTCCCGGCAGTCGGACTGGATGTCTCCGCCTTTGCCGTCGCCGGCATGGCCGGCATGGTGGGCGGTTCGACCGGGGCCGCCATGGCCACGGCGGTGATGATCTTTGAGATGACCCTCGACTACAGTGCCATTGTTCCGATCATAGTCACCGTCGCGATCAGCTATGGTGTGAGAAGGCTCTTCACCCACGAAAGTTTCTATACAATGAAGCTGGCGAGAAGGGGCCACAGTGTCCCGGAAGCCTTTCAGACTAACATGCTCAGGATCAGGAAGGCCCGTGAAATCATGGATGCCAGCATCAAGACGATCCCGGTTGAAACAACACCCGAAGAGCTGGGGCGCATCGCCCTGGATGAGCCGCTCATCTCTTATTTCCTCGTTGAAGACCAGGACCACCGGATAACAGGTGTAATAGAGAAGGTCGCATCCCCGGTCCTCCTCGAAAAATGCGGCATCGGGATGAGTGCAAATGAACTGGCTCGGAGAGATTTCATCTTTGTGGCGGAAGATAAATCCGTCTCCGAAATTATCTCTATGCTTCACGGCGGGGAGGTCTCCGTCGCCCTGGTGATATCCTCCGGCCGGCAGGAGGTCCCGGCTCCAAAGGTCAAAGGGGTAATTACGGACAGGCAGCTAGGCGCGGCAGCCCTCGAATCGGCCGCCAGTTTTTCAGAGTAACCCGGAGGCAAGTATTTACCCCTCTCGAAAATTTCAGGTCTGTAACCGAGGGGGCGGGGTCCGGTGTAGAGCCCGGTTTCGTAAAATAATCTCACAACTCCTGACGTCTCCTGATATTTGTGTCCGGCGACAAATTTGCCAAGGCAGGTTGCAAAAGAGGCCTCAGGATGTATAATCTGTCTGAAAAGCGAAAAGAGCACCTTGTCACGGCTGGATAAACCTCCTGGTCTTGCCAGGGAAGAGAGAGGCTATGAAGAAAAAGAAAAAAATTATCGGCGTCCTGATTGTCGTGTTGATAGCAGTCGGCGGAACCCTGCTCGTCCGCTCCCTTCTCCATAAGGTTCCGTCCAACGAACTGGTCCTCTACGGCAATGTCGATATACGCCAGGTGGCGCTCGCATTCAACGGAAACGAGAGAATCGCGGACATGCTGGTTCAGGAGGGGGACAAGGTAAAGAAAGGCCAGCTTCTGGCCACACTGGACACTCTCCGGCTATCTCATGAAGTGGCGCAGGCGGCGGCACAGGTGAAAGCCCAGGGGGAAGTCCTGGCCGCGCTTGTAGCGGGGACGCGCCCCGAAGACATCCGGAAGGCGAGGGCCGACGTCGAAGCGGCCGATGCTGAAAAGAAGAACGCCGAGGTCGTCTTCCGGCGCAAGAGCATGCTTGCTGCAAAGGACCTCATCTCGAAGCAGGAAAGGGACGACGCCAAAACGGCTGCAGACTATGCGCAGGCCCAGCTGAAGGCGGCAAGGGAAACCCTCGCACTTGCCGTTGCGGGACCGCGCAGGGAGGATATCGCTGCAGCCCGCGAGACGCTGAAGGCTTATGAAGCCTCCTTGTCGGTGGCAAAGCGGAATCTCGAATACGCCTCCCTCTACGCTCCGTCGGACGGTGTAATACAGACGCGTATCCTGGAGCCCGGCGACATGGCTTCGCCCCAGACGCCTGCCTTTACACTCGCCCTCACCGATCCGGTCTGGGTAAGGGCCTACATACCGGAGCCCGACATGGGAAAGATCCGGCTCGGCATGTCCGCCCGGGTCACCACCGACAGCTACCCGGGAAAGCGCTACAAGGCGTGGATCGGATTTATCTCCCCCACCGCGGAGTTTACCCCTAAATCGGTAGAGACACGGGAGGTGCGGACAAGTCTCGTCTATCAGGTGAGAGTATATGTATGCAACCCCGACAACGAACTCAGAATGGGTATGCCGGCTGCCGTCATTATTTCTCTCAATCAGCCCCATACCGGCCCAACTTCGGAAGAAGATCGCTGCAAAGGCCAATGATGCCTCCTCCGCCATTGAGGGAGCATATTCTTTACGGAGCAGAAAACGTATCCATTGCCGTCAGGGAAGTAAACAAGAGCTTCCGTACGGCCGGCCGTCTCGCCTCCGCTCTCTCGCAGGTGAGCATGGAAATGCGGTCCGGAGTCGTCACCGGCCTTGTGGGACCTGACGGTGCCGGAAAGACCACTCTCATGAGAATCCTGGCCGGGCTGATGGTGCCCGATTCGGGAGAGGTGACTGTCCTGGGAATAGACGCGGCGCGTCAGCCCCTGAAGGTGCAGGCGTCTATAGGGTACATGCCCCAGAGGTTCGGCCTCTACGAAGATCTCACTGTGCAGGAGAATATGGACCTCTATGCAGACCTGCAGGGGGTTCCCGGGGAATCGCGAGCGGGACGCTATCTCGAACTGATGCACATGACCGGCTTAAGCCCTTTCACATCCCGCCTGGCACGTCGCCTTTCAGGAGGGATGAAACAAAAACTCGGTCTCGCCTGCACCCTCATACGTCCGCCCCGGCTCCTTCTCCTCGATGAACCGACAGTCGGAGTGGACCCCGTGTCACGCAGGGAACTCTGGGCAATAGTTGCGCGTCTTGTCCAGGGGGAGGGGATGACAGTCCTTCTCAGCACCGCCTATCTCGATGAGGCGGAACAATGCAGCGAAGTCGTCGTACTTCACGAGGGACAGGTCCTGGGCTCGGGCCCGCCGGGAAATTTCAGAAACCGGGTGAAGGATCGCACCTTCGCGGTAAGGGTCGGCGGGATGAAAAAACGCGACATACAGGAGAGGCTCGCTGGCGCCCCGGATGTCATCGACGCCGTTATTCAGGGAGACCACGTCCGCCTCGTGACCGGCAGGCCCACGACTCCCGGGGCCGGCACAATACTGCCCGGCATGGAGGATGTCTCGATTCAACCGGTGCCGCCCCGCTTCGAGGACGGTTTCATCGCGCTGCTCAGGGAGCGCCGGGCAGGCGAAGGAAAAAAAGCTGCTTCACCCTCCCCTCCATCCACTCCCCTTAAGGGAGAGGAAATATTGCAAGCCTCTTCTTTGGCAGGAATAGGCAGGGAAGTGGGGACTTCAATAATAGAGGTGCTGGATGTAAAGCGCCGCTTCGGGGATTTTTATGCGGTGAAGGGCATCACCTTCGATGTCAGAAAGGGAGAGGTCTTCGGATTGCTTGGGGCAAACGGCGCCGGCAAATCCACCACATTCAGGATGCTCTGCGGACTCCTTCCTGCAAGCGGCGGAAGGTTGCTGGTCGGCGGCAAGGACCTGAGACATGCGGCCGCTGCCGCGCGCGCCAGGATCGGCTATATGTCGCAGAAATTCTCACTTTACGGAAACCTCAGCGTACGCCAGAACCTGGATTTCTTCAGCAGCGCCTACGGACTGACAGGACCGCAGCGCGCGGAGAGGATATCCTATGCCCTCGAACAATTTGAACTTTCCGGTTTCGCCGATGCCAGGAGCCTTGATCTCTCGCTCGGCCACAAGCAGCGGCTGGCTATGGCCTGCGCCCTTATGCATGAACCGGACATCCTATTCCTCGACGAGCCTACGTCGGGCGTAGACCCGCTGGCCCGGCGTGAATTCTGGCACCGCATCAATGTTCTTGCCGGGCGGGACGTTACAGTGCTGGTGACTACTCATTTCATGGAGGAGGCCGAGTACTGCGACCGCCTTGCGATCATGTCCGCAGGCAGAATCCTTGCCCTCGGAGCGCCCGGGGAAATCAAGGCCCGGGCCGTCACCACCGGAAGTCCTGCGCCCTCGATGGAGGACGCTTTCATCGGACTGATCCTGGCGGACGAGCAGGCGGTGGACGTCCGGTGAAGGAAGAGACTTCGACCCGGGGAGGTGCAGCCATGAGGATGCGCGGCCTCGTGCGCAAGGAGTTCCTGCAGGTGATGCGCGACCCCAGCAGCATCGCCATCGCCTTTCTGATGCCTGTAGTCCTCCTGCTCCTTTTCGGCTATGGGGTATCTCTTGATGCGGAACACGTCCCGGTCGCGCTAGTTGTTGAACATCCGGACGCCGACACCGCTGGTTTCACGGGGGTATTCCGGCAGTCGCGTTATTTCAGATCCGTTGATTTCTCCGGCATGAGCGCGGCGGAAGAGGCAATGAGGAGGGGCCTCGTCGACGGCATCATACACCTCAGGGAGGATTTCAGCCGGCGCTTAAGGGAGCCCGGCGGCGCGCCTGTCCAGGTCATAGTCAACGGCATCGATGCGAACAATGCAAGACTTATCTCCGGCTATGTTGAAGGGGCATGGTCTACATGGCTCCGTAAGACGGCCGATGCCGGCGGGATCTCTCTCGATATGCCGGTGCAGGTGGAACAGCGCGTCTGGTTCAACAGCGAGCTGAGGAGCCGCAATTTCCTGGTACCAGGCCTGATAGCGGTAATCATGACTCTCATCGGGGCCCTTCTCACCGCCCTGGTCATGGCCCGGGAATGGGAGCGTGGGACAATGGAGGCGCTCATGGTCACTCCCGTAACAATGAGGGAGATCCTCCTGGGAAAACTGATCCCCTATTTCCTCCTGGGGATGGGAGGCATGGCCCTCTCCGTAATCATGGCGGTCTGGCAATTCGGCGTTCCGCTCAGGGGTTCCCTCCCCGTCCTCTTTATCTCCTCATCTCTCTTCCTGCTTGTTGCTCTGGGCATGGGTCTTCTCATCTCGACGCTGGCGAAGAACCAGTTCGTGGCCGGGCAGGTTGCCATCATCGTCACCTTTCTCCCGGCGTTCATACTCTCGGGGTTCATCTTTGACATCGGCAGCATGCCGCCGCCGATCCAGGTATTTACGCATGTCATCGCCGCCCGCTACTTTGTATCGATCCTCCAGACTGTATTTCTCGCGGGGAATGTGTGGCATGTGCTCCTGCCGAACGCCTTCGCCCTTCTCCTGATGGCAGCGCTCTTCTTCGGCATAATCCGGCGGAAATCCCGCAAAAGGCTGGAGTAGAGGAAATAATGGGAAAGAGGATATTCGCCCTCATGATCAAGGAATTCCTGAGCCTCCTCAAGGACAAGAAGAGCCGTGTTGTGGTGGTGGTACCTCCCCTTATTCAATTGATAGTCTTCGGCTACGCGGCGACCTTCGATCTTACACACGTCCCCTACGCTGTTTACAACGAAGACAGGGGTACCGCGGCGCAGGAGCTGCTCGCGGGCTTCAGGGGCTCGCAAAATTTCCGCGAGACGGCGATCATCACCCATGAAGAGGAGATAAGGCCTCTCATAGACCATAAGAAAGTCCTCCTGGTGCTGCATGTAAGTCCAACTTTCAGCCGCGACCTTCTGAGGGGCAGGACCGCTTCCCTTCAGGTCATTATCGACGGGAGGAATTCAAATACCGCGATGCTGGCACTCAATTATATAAACAGCATTGTACAGGGTTTCAACCAGGGTTGGGCGAAGGAGCACGGGCGGTCCGGTCCTCCGGCCCGGCTGGTGACGCGCGCCTGGTTCAATCCGAACCTTGAGAGCCGCTGGTTCATCGTGCCTGGCATTGTAGGTCTTCTGACCCTGGTCGTCACCATGCTCGTTACAGCCCTGTCCGTCGCAAGGGAAAGGGAGCAGGGGACCTTCGACCAGCTGCTCGTGACGCCATTCCGGCCCGTGGAGATTCTCATGGGCAAGGCCCTCCCGGGCTTCATAATAGGGACCCTGGAGGCGACTGTCATAATACTGATGGCGGTTTTCTGGTTCAAAGTACCGCTTCTCGGGAGTATTGTCACCCTTTACACCGGTGTCGCTCTCTTCCTGCTTTCAGCAATAGGAGTCGGGCTCATGATCTCGTCCCTCGCCGTGACTCAGCAACAGGGCCTCCTCGGTGCATTTCTCTTCCTCGTCCCTGCCATCATCCTTTCAGGCTTCACCACGCCTATCGCCAACATGCCGCAGGTGATCCAGGATATTACGCTCATCAATCCCATGCGCTACTTCATGGTGGTACTCCGGGGCGTATTCCTTGAGGGCGCCCCTTTCCATCTCCTCGTCGGCCAGTTCTGGCCGATGGCCGCGATAGGCGTCGTGAGTCTGGCCTCAGCCGGATGGCTCTTCCGCCACCGCATGTATTAGACTATCTTAAATGCACCTTCTCTTCGGAAGTCATTCCTCCGTGACCGGGAGTATCTGATGCGGCAGTCTCTTGAAAGGATCGGTGCGAACAAGGTTGTCCTCGCCCTGTCGGCGGCCAGGATGGGCGATGCCGTTGGGAACAGCATCCTTTTCGTCATCATTCCTCTTTATGTCGCCAAACTGCCTGCGCCCTGGTTTCCTCTCCCCGAAACTGTGCGCGCAGGCCTTCTCATATCCCTCTACGGTCTCGTCAACGCCCTGCTTCAGCCCTTTGCCGGCGCCCTCGTAGACAGGCTTAACAGGCGGAAGGTCTTTATCCAGGGGGGGCTGGTACTCATGGGATGCAGCACCTTTGCCTACATTTTCGCGAGCCGCTTCACCGATATCCTTCTGCTGAGAATGCTTCAGGGCGTCGGCCTGGCACTCACCATTACGGCGTCGATGGCCATAATGGCCACCTCCACTGAAAAGAAGAATCGCGGCGGGGCGATGGGCGTATTCAGCACCTCACGAATGCTCGGTCTCACTGTAGGCCCTCTCCTTGGCGGATACCTTTACGACCATTTCGGCTTCAATGCGGCGTTTTACGCCGGCACCCTCTTCGTGGTACTGGGGATCATTCTGGTGCAGGTCTGGATCAGGGAGGTGCGGGTACCGGCCGGGGCCGCCGGAAAAAAACAGGACTTCAAGGTTATTGACCGCAGTCTTCTCACGCCCGGTATCGTCGGCGCGGGTCTTGCGATATTCATCATGGCGGCCGCCTTTTCCATGGTGACCCCACTCGAAAGACAGTTCAACATCCGCCTGAATGAGTCCGCCTTCGATTTCGCAATCGCGTTCAGCGCAGTGATGTTCAGCCGGCTCTTGTTCCAGATTCCGGTGGGGCGTCTGTCCGACCATATTGGTCGCAAGCCCCTGATCATCGCGGGACTGATCCTGATGGCTCCGGTAACAGCCCTCCTGGGAGAGGCCGCAACGACACTTCAGCTCATCGGTTTGCGCGCCATACAGGGGATCGGGTCCGCAGGGATCGCAGCACCCGCCATGGCCCTCGCAGCAGACTTGTCAACGTCCGGAGGAGAGGGACGTCAGATGAGCATAACAACCATGGGGTTCGGCCTCGGCATTTCAGTCGGCCCTCTGCTTGCCGGAATACTTGCGGTCGTTTCATTCAGACTGCCTTTCATCATCGTGGCAATCATGCTGCTGACCGGCGTCTGGATAGTCCATCGCTACGTCCCGGAAACCGTCGTCCGACGTCAGGGCCGCTGAGTAACACGTAATACTGCAAACGTCGGCTAAGTTCTTATGAATCCGTGTCCATCCGTGTTGCTCCGCGGCTAAATGCTTTTTGACGGACTTTTAAAGTTAGACAACCAGAATTAGTGTGATAGAATTTGATTGTAAGTCTTGTTAAATGTTTGGCAGGCATATCGCCTCCAGATCCTCTTTATGCGGCAAAGCTGGAAATGGAAAGAGAAACTGAAAAAACGCCCTTATCAAAGGTGCATCCAGGCGGAAAAAAACCATCGATATTGATGGCGGACGATGACGAAGTGATCAGGGTTCTCGTCAGGACCCTCATTGAGAAGGCGGGCTATGCGGTAATCGAGGCTGCCGACGGCCTGGAAGCGGTGAGTAAATTCAAGGAGTACCCGGAGGAGATAGATCTGCTCGTCTTTGATGTGCGAATGCCCGGGAAAGACGGCAAACAGGCCTACGATGAGATACGGCAGATACGACCCGATATAAAGGTCCTCTTTATAAGCGGTTATGGGAATGATGTCCTCAGGAAGCATGGCATCAGTAACGAAGAGTTTGAGATCTTGCCAAAGCCTTTCATGCCCGACGACCTCATATTTCGTGTAAAAACCTGCCTCGGAAACGTTCGGAAGTAAGCACGTGCTCTGCTCTTGACGCCGGTATTTATCTTTCTCCAGCCGGCATCCTTGGATGGTTGATCGGTCCCTCTTCCTATTGCGTTAATTTGGTGATAACATTTGAATCATCGAGATGTTGCAGGCCTCTCGGGCCTGGCTCTCAGGATAATAACGGAGGTGGAAAATGAAAAAAGTTTCTTTGGGAGCATGGGTGACCGTATTTGTTCTGGCGTTGGGTCTGACCATTGCGGATGCGCAGATGCAGCCCCCCATGGGCGGAATGGGTGGCGGTATGGCCGGCGGCTGCGGAGGCATGATGGGGTCCGGCATGATGGGAGGTCCGATGATGGGCAAAAGCGGCCGAATGACTGGCGGCTGCGGCTGCGGAATGATGGACAAAGGAAACATGGGCCACCATATGGGAATGATGGGCGGGATGGGTATGACAGGCGGCTGCGGAATGATGGGCAAAGGAAACATGGGCCACCATATGGGAATGATGGGCGAGATGGGTATGACAGGTATGCATCACCGCATCTGGCGCCAGATCATGGGCCTCGACCTTGATCAGAAGCAAAAAGCCGAGATCAGGACAATCAGGACCGGCCTCATGAAGGATATGATACGGAAAAAGGCCGACCTGCATATAGCCATGCTGGAACTCGGTGAACTCGTCCAGGCCGATAAAGTCGATATGAAGGCGGTCGAAGCGAAGGTAAAGCAGATTGAAGGTTTGAGATCGTCCATGCTCCTTGCCGGCATAGAAGCTGCGGAGACCGTTAAATCGAAGTTGACCGCAGAGCAGAAGAAAAAACTGGACGAGATGATGGAAAGCCCTATGAGATGCTCCATGATGGGTGACAACATGATGAGCGGGAGCATGACCGATGAAGGCATGATGGAAGAGGGGACGACGGGCGAGGCGCCGGCCTCTCCTTCTGAAGGCGAAATGGAAGAAGCACCGGCCGGGCATAATTGACGATAACGGGCGGGAACGGGCGTCCGCGGTGTCGGCAAATGTCCGTTCCCGCTGCACATGCAGCGTTATAGCATGCAAAGGAGTATCGAAAGAGGAGGTATATGAAGAAGAACGTCGGAGGCTTCGATAAAACAATAAGAATCGTTATCGGGATCGTCCTGGCGCTTGTCGGCTTTTTCGTACACGTAAGCTCAGGGCTGAGGATAGGTGTGTTTGCCGTTGCAGCCATCGCGCTTGTCACCGCCTTTACCGGTTTTTGACCGCTCTGGGCGGTGCTCGGGATCAGCACCCACAAGGAAAGTTAAGGGCAAAACACAACACAGCTGGCAAGCGTGGAAGCCTGCAAGCCGGCGAGCTTAAAAGCATCCCCAAAAAGCAGTGAAAAAGCCCGGTATAGGTTTGACGGTGCCTGCCGGCGCAACTTTAAAGGGAGAGCCCGAATTCCGCAAGAGCCCTGGCGGTCGCGGCATAATCGACATGATGGATGCCGTTGACGCCGAGGGTGCGTGCGACTTCTACATAGAGGCCCCTGTCGTCGATGTAAACTACGTTTTCAGGCGGAACCTGGGCCGCGTCAAGTGCGATCCGGTATATATCCTCGTCGGGTTTTCGGAAATGGACATAGCAGGATACGATGAAGAAATCTATGAATCCGGCCAGCCCGTGGTCCCCGACACGCCGCGCGGTCAACTCGCGCCCCTCATTGCTCACGGCCACAATCTTAATGCCGTATTTCTTTTTCAGGTCCCGGAACAGGGCGATCATCTCGGGGTATGACCCTGTCCGAAACATGAACTCTTTGAAATCTTCCCTGGAAAATGACCTCCTCTCATAAAAAATGACACGGTCGAGGTAAGTGTCAAGGGTAAGCTTCCCTTCTTCGTATGTATCGAAGGTCAGATGGTGTCTCTCGTTCAGCGCATCGATGTCAAAACCGAACAGGTCGGCGGCTCTCTTTCTTTTCTCGTGGCCCCAGCCGTTTTCGAGCATGACGCCGCCGATATCCAGAAATAATGCCTTGACAGGTTCCCCGGTCATTCTTCCTCCTTGATGCCGGTTATAACGGCGGCCCGTCGGTCAGAGCATGGCCCCTGTCCGCATCAAAAAAGGGAGAACTTAAACAGAAATCTGCGACCTGCTGCTTCGGGCCGTTTATCTTCCTCCCCTTATTTTTCAAGAAGGGTTGAGAACTGGTTGTGATGGTCTTCCTCCTGGGCAAGAATGCCCTCGAAGAGCCTCCTGGTAACCACATCTCCCTCCTTGTCGGCGAGGGCCACTATCTCCTTGTAAAGCTTGATCGCGCCCTCTTCCGCTTCCTTATCGATCCGCAGCATCTCCTCGGCTGCAGTCCCGATTGTGATGGGGGTTGGCTTCGTCGTTACCTTGCCCCCCAGGTAATCGAGTCTTTCGGCGATCTCCTCCGCATGTTTCATCTCAGTGATAGCGATCTGCTTGAAGATTCCTCCCACGGATTCGGCGTTGATACCGCGTATCGTAACGTGCTGCCAAATATACTGAATGCTCACCTGCAGTTCCATCGCAATCGCCTCATTGAGTTTGTCCTGTAACTTCTTGCTCGCCATAGTACACCCTCCGACCGTCAAATAAGGACCGGGAACCGGCCCCAACCGGCAAACCATGAGTTTTGTTTGCAGTTTAGTTAAATTCTAGCCTGTTTTAAGGCAAAGTCAAGGAACCCGGACCGCCGATATACCGAATAAAAAAGCTGCAGGATTCGCCGGCCGGGAAGATCAGTGTCATCCTCCTGCAGGCCGGTAGTTCTTCTTCACTTCCAGCGATCCGACGATGCAGAGCGCTATGAGACCGACAGTCAGAAGCTGGGCCGGGCTTATGAGGGCAAAATGGAACCGCTCCCTCAGGAAGGGCATGTAGATTCCGGCAAACAGAAAAATAAACGCCGCAATTGCCCACGCATTGATGACCCCGTTACTGAAAAGGCCTATCGCGAAAACCGATTCCCTGTCGGAGCGCGAGACGAAGGCAAGGATGACGTGTCCGAAGATCCATGCCGCAAAGGCGAAAGTCTGGATCTTTGCAAAACCGAGGTCCGTATACCATGCGTAGAAATAGGCCGCCATGACCGCGCAAAACAGGACAAGGCCTTTCAGGATGATTTTTCTCACGATTCTTCCGGTAAAAACATCCTCCCCGGGATTTCGCGGCCGGCGGCGGTAGATGTCTGATTCCCCGGGCTCCGCAACAAAGCCGGCCGATGCCGCGAGGTCCATGAACAGCTCCAGGACGATGATCTGGATCGGGCTGAAGGGCATGGCTATGCCCGCTATAACGGGCAGCAGAAAGATCAGGATAAGGGCGGCCTTTACCGAAAGATAATAGGTTATCCCTTTTCTGAGATTGTCGAAAAATTTCCTTCCCTCGAAAATACCCTGCATGATGGTAACGTAGTTGTCATCGGCCAGGATTGCATCCGCAGCGTCCTTGGCCACATCCGTCCCCCTGATACCCATGGCGATGCCGATGTCGGCGCCCTTCAACGCCAAAATGTCGTTGACACCGTCGCCGGTTACGGCCACTACCTCTCCATTTTCCTGCAATGACCTTACTATGCGGTATTTGTGGGCCGGGGTCGTCCTTGAAAAAACGGAGACAGTCTTGACCAGTTCCCGCAGTTGACCGTCTGTCGACTCATCGATCTCTTTTCCGGTCATGATCCTGTCGGCCTTGATGCCGACCTCCGCGGCAATGAAACCGGCCGTTCCGGAGTGGTCACCCGTAACCATTATTGTCCTGATTCCTGCCGCAGCCACGGTCGCGATCGTCTCCTTAACGCCCTCCCGCGGAGAATCCTCGAAGCCTATCAATCCTGCGAAAACCATTCCCTTTTCCAGTTCCGGAAAATCAAGACCTTCCTCTCCCGGCCTTAGCTCACGGTGGGCGACCGCTATCACCCTCCGGCCTTTTCCCGCCTCCGCCTCCAGTTCACTCCTTATGCCGTCCGTTATGCCGCCGCAGGCTGCAAAGACTTCTTCCGGCGCACCGCTCAGGAACAACTCATACCGGTTCTCTCGTTTTCTTATCATCGCCTTCATATTAGTGTTGCCGGCACCGAGATTCCTCTGGCGGAAGGCTTCGGAAGACAAAACATCCGCTCCCAACTTCGCAGCCGCGTTACTGATCTCCTTTTCCATCGGCGACAATATATATTCCGAGAGAGCTCCGGCGGCCTTCCCGATAATTTCCGTTTCCCGGCCGGCAGGAAAAAGGGAAGCGATTTTCATCTTCCCTTCCGTGATCGTCCCCGTCTTATCCGTGACGATCACCGTGGCATTCCCCATGGTCTCAGCCCCTTTCAGCCTTTTCACCAGGAACTTGTTCTTCGACAGAGCGTAGGCGCCGAGTCCAAGTACCATGGTTATGATGATCGGCAACTCTTCAGGAATGGTGGCGAAGGCGAGTGAGAGGCCTGTCAGGACCATCGTCTTTATGTCCTGCCCCCTGAAGACCCCCAAGACAGGGATCAGGGCCGAGAAAAACACCGCTACAAAGACCAGCTTACCCGCCAGGGCCTTCATGGCAAGCTGCAGGGGCGTCCTCGGCGGTTTCACCTGCCTGAGAGTCCCGGCGATTTCGCCCAGTCTGGTTTTTTCTCCGGTGGCAAATACCTTTGCCTCGCCCTCCCCGGAAAGGACCACTGTGCCGGCATAAACCTTGCCGCCGGCCTTCTTATCCTGGGGAAAAGACTCCCCTGTCAGAGTGGATTCGTCCACCTGCAGACCTATGCCTTTTTCTACCACCGCATCGGCCGCTACATCACCGCCCGGGGTGAGGACGAGGATATCGTCTGGCACGACTTCTTCATTGTCGATTTCGGTGACCTCGCCGTCCCTGAAAACCCTTACCCCGGAAGCAGCCATCTTTTCGAGCGATGCGATCGTTTTTTTCGCCCTGAACTCGTTGTTCACCTCGGCAAGTATCAGTAAAGCGATCACGGAAAAGATCGTAACGCTGTCGAGAAGTCTGCCCCATAGGCTGTAAAAGAAACCGACCACAAACAGAAGCAGTATCATCGGCTCAGTCACTTCGTGCCGGGCGATGCGGAAAAAGCTTACTCTTTCGGATTTATAAATCCGGTTGGGGCCGGCCTCGGAAAGTTTTCTGCCGGCCTCCTCCGAGCTGAGCCCACGTATCTGTTGCCTGTTCATGCGGTTATTCTTCCTCCTGCAGGTGAGGCCGGGATTTCTTCCATCCGGTGTTTATGTATTACTTACCACAGATACGGTGCACTTTCAACACCGCATTAGCGCCCGCTCCTCTGCATTTTCTGCAATAAACAAGATGATAGGGCGCCGGCTTTATGGTATAGTGGGAAGAAAAAGGGAGGCCCTCGCGCATCGCCCAGGCGGCTTGTGCTCTTATCCCGGGAGATGCGGCCTGTTATGAAAAAGCTGGTTTTACTGATAGCTCTTTTTTCACTCCTGCAGGGCCTGGTTCAGCCGGCTGCCGGGGCGGCTGTAAAGAAAACAGAAGCCGGGCCGGGCCCTGTAAACGCATTCCCTTCGAACACGGAACCCTCGACAACCAGACACTCGATAAAGCTCGCCAGCGGGACCCTTCAGTACACGGCGACGGCCGGTTACATGCATACCGGAACAGGTGATCACAAGGCCGATATTTTTTTTGTCTCCTACGTAAAAGATGGCGTGGCCGACAAAAAAGACCGGCCGGTAACGTTTGTCTTCAATGGAGGCCCGGGCGCCTCTTCGATATGGCTGCATCTGGGGGCCATAGGACCCAGGCGCATATCGAAGTTTTTTACCGGACAACCTTTGGCCCCTCCCTACACCCTCGTCGACAATGAATACACGTGGCTTGATCTTACCGATCTCGTCTTTATCGACCCGGTCGGTTCCGGGTACAGCCGTGCGGCAAAAGATGAAGAGAGGAAGAATTTTTACGGCATGTCCGAGGACGCCGCGTCCATCGGGGAATTCATACAGAGGTATGTCACGAAAGAAGAAAGGTGGCTTTCACCCAAATTCATCGCAGGCGAAAGTTACGGTACCGTCCGGGCGGTGCTTCTTGCCGACAGGCTGCATGAGGCCTACGGCATGGATGTCAATGCACTCATACTGATCTCACCGGTGCTCAATTTTCAGACATTTAATTTCAGCGCCGGCAACGACCTTCCATATGTGATGTTCCTCCCTTCTTACGCCGCTACAGCCGCATACCATAAAAAAACGTCCCTCGATCTCAACGCCGACATGCGCATGTCGCTCCACCAGGTTGAAGAATGGGCACTGAACGAGTACCTGGTGTCGCTGGCAAAGGGATCGGCAATGACCGGCGCCGACCGGCAGAGTGTTGTAAAGAGGCTTTCGGCCTTTACCGGTCTTCCGGGGAGCTACATCGAAAACAACAATATGCGGATAACCAGTCCGAAGTTTATTAGCAGGCTGCTGTCCGACCGGAACAGGTTCCTGGGGCTGCTCGACAGCAGGTATACTGGAACAAAACCTGCGGGAGATCTTTTTTTCGACGATCCCACAATGGTCGGGACACTCGGCTTTTATGTGGCCGCAATGAACGACTACGTCAGGAGGGAACTGAATTACAAAAACGACCTTCCCTATGAGTATCTCTCGAAGCAGGCAAACTGGTCATGGAACTGGGGATCAGCGGCGCGGGGATATCCGGACGTGGCCGGCGACCTCGGGAAACTGATCAATAAGATGCATTATCTGAAGGTATTCATCGCAGCCGGATACTATGACCTGGACGCGCCGTACTTCGCAACGGTGTATACCGTAAACCACCTGGGACTCGAACCTGATCTGAGGAAAAACGTCACTCTGAAATTTTACAGTGCCGGGCACCAGATGTACACAGACCGCCCATCGCTCGAAAAACTGCGCAGGGACATATCGGCCTTCATGATCACCTTGTTTTCCGCCGAACGAAACAAGAGGGTGTCACGCTGACGAAGGCCGCATCAGAACACGTTGACGTTTTCGATTTAACGGTCTGCCGGGGGAAATTCGAAAAAAGGATAAAAGGAATTCGTTGAGATGTTTCTTATTATGAAAGGGCAGTTCGCGCTCATTCTCCAGATCATTCTGGGGATCTCCGTACTCCTCCTCGGGCGAAGACTTTTCTGGCTCTTTGTCGGTGTGGTCGGCTTCATCGCCGGCGCACTGCTGGCCGAATCTTTTTTCAGGGGAAATTCGGTCTGGTTAGTGTTCATCTTCGCTGCAGCCGCCGGATTGCTGGGCGCACTGGTCGCCGTTCTGCTCCAGAGACTGTCGATAGCAGTCTCCGGGTTTCTTGCCGGAGGATACGTCTCAGCAGTCATACTGCACCACCAGGGCTTGGGAACCGACGTTCATTTCTGGATCCCTTTTCTTGTCGGCGGAATTATCGGTGCGCTACTGCTCTCTATAATTTTCGATCCGGCACTTATCGTCCTGTCCTCTCTTGTCGGGTCTGCACTGATCGCCCACCCCCTGCACGTGAGCCCTCCGCACAAAGATCTGATCTTTGTCCTGCTGGCGGCTGCAGGCATGATAACTCAGGCTGTCATGCTGAAACGGTCTCCCCGGCGCTCAAAATAGCCCGTTTTCGGCCCCTATTGTCTATAATAAACGGGTGGTAAAAGCATGACTTACATCCTGCTTCTCATATCTGCATTCTTGATGGGCTGCATTGCAGCCATACCCGCCGGGCCAGTACAGGTCGAGGTGGTAAGAAGGTCTATCAACGGCCACCTGAAGTCGTCCCTCATGGTTGTTTTCGGGGCTTTTCTCGCGGACGTCTTTTACGGCGTCATCGCTTTTTTCGGAATCGCGCCTTTTCTCGAAGAGAAGAAGGTTATGGCGATATTCTGGCTGGCGGGAGGCATCATCCTGGTTATAATGTCTGTCTTTATTATCCGGCACCGTCCGAAGAAGGAAATTTCTTCAGACGAAGCAGTCCGGAAAAAAAAGAGATGGGCCTTTCTCGGAGGCATTTCGCTTTCTGTCATGAATCCCATGATGATACTGTGGTGGCTTTCAGCGGTCCGCATTTTTGAGGACGTAGGACTGATCAGGGATTTCAACACAAACATCGCCCTCACATTTCTCGCCGCTGCCAGCATCGGACTCGCATCCTATCTTACGGCCCTCTCCCTCTTTCTTTACTGGATAAAGAAATTTATCTCCGAGGCGAAACTGCGGCGTGTGAATCAGGTATTCGGAGTATTTCTTCTGCTGATCGGGTTATATTTCCTCTACACATCGGCTCGGACTATCTTCCTTTAGCCCACTTTATTCACAAATTAGATAATGAAGAGGGCCAGTTCCCCGGAGCGAAGCGAGCCTGCCTGCCGGCAGGCAGGAGTGAGGAAAAACACCATGTCCTTTCGTGTCCACCACATTTCATGAATAATCCGGGTTAGACGGAGCTGCCGAAAATAAAGAGTCAGAAGCCCCGGAGGTCGTGACGATCGGGAATGATAAAATACATTGCGATGGGGGGTAAAATAGTCTATTATGGGAGGGTGAGAAACCTCGAAAAACCGGGGGTCATTCTCATCGTTCCATTTTTTTCTTGCGGGGGGGATAATGGACTATCAGAACTGCTGGGAATTCAAACAGTGCGGAAGGGAATGCGTCGGTTATCCCGGCGTCTGCCCGGCCGCTCTCGCCTCTGCGGCAGATGGCGTGAACAGGGGTCTCAATGCCGGCCGGGTCTGTTGGGCGATAACAGGAACATTCTGCGACGGCGAAAGACAGGGCACCTACGCGGAAAAGGTCATGAAATGCAGGACCTGTGATTTCCGCCTGAAAGTACAGGAGGAAATGTCTTACAAATTCAGACCGATTTACTTTTGACAACAGCCCCGCTTCCGAACCTTCGACTGCAGCACACCTCAAAGAATCTCAGCCGATCCGGTCCATCCCCATATACGCCCTGAGAACCGCCGGGACCACGACCGAACCGTCTTTCTGCTGATAGTTTTCGAGGACCGCAACGAGGGTCCTGCCTATCGCTAGACCGGAACCGTTAAGGGTATGCAGGAATTCTGTACCCTTCTTCCCCTCCCGCCTGAATCTTATGTTTGCCCTTCTGGCCTGAAAATCCATGAAATTCGAGCATGAAGATATTTCCCTGTAGCGGTTCTGTCCCGGCAGCCAGACCTCGAGGTCGTAAGTCTTGGCGGCAGAAAATCCGAGGTCCCCTGTGCAGAGGGCAACGACCCTGTAAGGGAGTCCGAGTCTCTGTAGGATGTCCTCCGCATCGGCAGTGAGTTTCTCCAGCTCATTAAGGGAGTCCTCCGGCTTCACGAACTTCACGAGCTCAACTTTATTGAACTGATGCTGCCGGATAAGACCCCTCGTATCCTTCCCGTGGGAACCCGCTTCGCGCCTGAAACAGGGCGTATAGGCTGTATAGTACAGCGGGAGTTCCGTCTCCTTCAATATCTCGCCGCGATGTATATTGGTCACCGGCACTTCGGCAGTCGGAATAAGATAAAATTCCGGGTCGGCGGTCCTGAAAAGCTCCATCTCGAACTTTGGGAGCTGGCCCGTACCTGTCATACTCTCCCGGTTCACCAGAACCGGGGGAAACACCTCCTTATATCCCTTCGAGGTGTTAAGGTCGAGCATGAAATTCATGAGGGCCCTTTCAAGCCGCGCGCCGTATCCTTTCATTAGAGCGAACCTGGCGCCCGCGATCTTGGATGCACGCTCGAAATCTATGATATCCAGCGGTTCTGCAATATCCCAGTGGTTTAGTGGCTCGAAATCGAACTCCTTCGGCTCGCCCCATCTGCGTATCTCAATATTCTCCGACTCGTCCCTGCCGACGGGAACAGACACGTCAGGGATGTTCGGAATAGTCAGAAGAAGCGCCGATGTCTCTTCTTCAAGGTCCCTCAGATGCTCATCGAGAGATTTTATCCTTTCCGAAACGCCCTTCATCTCCACCAACTGATCCGAGGCGTCTTCCTTCTGTCTCTTCCTGCGCCCTATCTCCTCCGAGACAACGTTCCTACGGTTCCTCAGTTCCTCGGTCTCCTTCAGAACGGATATGCGCTTCTCGTCTATCGAAAGAAATTTATGGAGAGGAAAGTCATATCCCCTCTTCTTCAGGGCTTCTCTGACGTACTCAACATTTTCTCTTACGTACCGCGCATCCAGCATTTTCTTATCGTCCTTTCCGAAATAGTAATACTATATCTTAACGAGAGGGAAATTTGAAGGTACCCATGAAGGCCATCCCGACATGCTGTCTGATGCGCCGTCTTTTACACCGGAAGGCAAAAAGAATGCTTATCATCAGAAAAACGGAAAGAAAAGACTGCTCAGTAGAACCCCATCGCCTGCCGAACCAGGGCCATTGTTTCCTGCGCCGCCTTAGCCGCCTTCTCGTTTCCGTGTTCCGCTATCTCCCTGAGCAGCCCGGGCTTGTTAAGCAACTCGGCTCTTCTTGCCCAGA
>JBJKPE010000188.1:0-5539 GCA_046706685.1 Thermodesulfovibrionales bacterium
CGTCGCACATGCTCTTACGCGCCACCTCCACCGTCGCCATAACACCTTCTACGCTCTTTACCGTGCCTATTTCCTCTACCATGTAGCATTTTAACATACGGGTTTAAAAAAATCCCGGAGGGTTTCCTGCCGCAAAGGGGCCTGCAGAGGCCATCGGGATATGAAGAAGTCCGTGGCGGCAGGCCCGGGATTCGGGATGTCCTGCATTTTTTTGCTGGACAGAACGACGTCAGTGGGGTAAATTAGCTGAAGACTTCAGGGCGTCGCGCGATAAGCAATGGGCAACCATTATTTCTAAGGATTTTAGGTAAATGCCACAAGGATTCTTCATAACCGGGACCGACACGGGCGTCGGCAAGACCATAATAGCCGGGGCTGTAACCATGGTGTTGAAATCACTCGGGCTGGAAACCGGGGTGATGAAGCCCGTGGAGAGCGGCTGTACGCGCAGAGGCAACTCGCTCCTCCCGCATGACGGCATGTTACTTAAACGGATCTCTCACGCGGAGGACCCCATATCCGACATCTCGCCCTCGCTGTTCGAAAACCCCCTGGCTCCCCTGGCCGCAGCCGGGATCGAAAACAGGGACGTCGACCTCCTCCTTGTCAAAGAGGCATTCGCAAGAATGTCGGCCAAATACGATGCCCTTGTCGTTGAAGGCATCGGGGGCCTGATGGTGCCGCTCAAGAAAGACTATTATGTCCTCGACCTCGCCAGGGATTTCGGGCTGCCCCTCATAATCACGGCGCGGCCCGGGCTCGGTACCATCAACCACACCATCCTGACGGTGAATACCGCGCTGAAAGAGGGGCTGAAGGTTGCAGGTGTGGTCATTAATTATGTTCACTCCCCGGAAAACGACCTGGCAGAAAAGACGAACCTCAATCTTTTAAGCAGCCTACTGCCCGTCCGCATTGCAGGCGTGTTCCCGCATATCGAAAATCCGGATGAAAAGTCCATAGCCAGGGCAGCGGAAAACCTTGATGCCGGCCTGCTGAGAGGGTATCTCTAATCCCTTGAATGACCCAGGGTTATGGACAGACCTTAAATAAGCTTCATACCGGCGAGCACCTTTTTAAGCTTCTCCTTATTGGCATCAGCCATTTCGCAGAGTGGAAGCCTGAACTCTTCCTTAATCTTGCCCATCATGGCGAGCGCCGTCTTGACGGGGATAGGGTTTGTCTCTATGAACATAGCTGAATTAAGCGGTTCGAGTTTGTAATGCAGCTCCCTCGCCCCAGCCAGGTCACCTTTTTCCCAGCGCGCACACATATCGGAAACGGCTTTGGGCATAACGTTGGCGGTCACCGAGATCACTCCCTTCCCGCCAAGGGCAAGGAGGGGAAGAGTGGTGAAATCGTCTCCCGAAAGGACCGTTATCCGGTCTCCGCAGAGCCGGATGACCTCGCTCACCTGTTTCATATCGCCGGTAGCCTCTTTTATCGCCACAATGTTCTTTATATCGGCAAGCCTGGCGACTGTCGAGGGTAGAATGTTCACAGCAGTCCTGCCGGGCACATTGTACAGGATAACCGGTATTTTAACGGCCTCCGCAACGGTCCTGTAATGCCTGTAAAGCCCTTCCTGTGTGGGCTTGTTATAGTAAGGGGCCACCAGAAGCACTCCGTCGGCCTTCGCCTTCCTGGCCCCCCTGGTGATCATGATCGTTTCATCGGTCGAGTTTGCGCCCGTTCCGGCAATGACAGGAATCCTCCCGTTGACCGCCCCGACCGTAAATTCGATAACCCTGTGATGTTCTTTATAATCAAGAGTCGCGGACTCTCCGGTCGTGCCGCAGGGCACGATGGCATTGGTCCCCTGTTTTATGTGCCAGTCAATGAGATTTCCGAGCGCCTTCTCGTCCACCTTCCCTTTCTTGAACGGCGTGACTATTGCAACTATGGAACCCTTAAACATACGTCCTCCTTCGGTCAAAACTTACTATTTATAGAAAAGTACTCCGACACGGAATCTGCCGTCGAGTTCTGCTACCCATCTCACTACGGCCGGCCGCTGCGACCCGGCGCGGTCCCTTATTCTTATGACATGGCCCGGTTGAAGCCGGTAGTCCGTGAAGAACCCCAATCCTCCCCCGCTTATGTCGATGCCCATGCCGGTCAGGTCGAGTTTCTCAAGGTCGCCGAATTCAAGCACCGACAACGTATATTCGACCGGCATGTCATATCCGATCCTCTCATGTTTTCTTCTCTCCTGCCTGGCATCGGCCGGATCGATCTTCATAAATTGACACGTCCTTCAAAAACTTCCACGGCCTGACCGGTCATATAGACATGGTTGTCTTCCTTCCATTCTATCACCAGTTCGCCGCCGAGCAGGGTCACATTTACCCTCTTATCGGTGAGGCCCCTGATGCTCGCGGCTACGGCGGCCGCCGAAGCGCCGGTTCCGCAGGCCATGGTCTCCCCCGAGCCTCTCTCCCACACACGCATCCTGATACTGTTTCTGCCGGTCACCTCTATAAATTCGACGTTCACACGCTTCGGGAAAAGACCGTGGTGTTCGATAAGCGGACCGTATTTCGCGACATCGAAGTCCCGGACGCTGTCCACAACGATGACCGCGTGAGGATTGCCCATCGAGACGCAGGTGATCCTGAACTCCCTGTCTCCTGCCGTTAAAGGGTAATCCACAACCCGCGGCGTGTCATCCCGGACTTCAAACTTCGAACTTTGAACTATGTTTACCGGTATCTTTCCCGGATCCAGAATCGGCTCGCCCATATCGACCCGCACCATGTCTCCGGCCCTCTCCGGCCGTATAATACCCGCGAGGGTCTCCACGGCAAGACGGTCCTTCTCCGACAAGCCCCTATCCCAGATGTACTTAGCGAAACAGCGTATGCCGTTTCCGCACATCTCGACCTCGCTGCCGTCGGCGTTATAAATGCGCATCATGAAGTCGGCATTGTCCGAGTTGTAGAGAAGCAGAAGCTGGTCCGCCCCTATCCCGAACCGCCGGCGACAAAGCCTGCGCGCAAGGCCGGGAAGATCGTCGGGGGCGCTGCTCCGGCAGTCAATGAGTATAAAGTCGTTGCCGATGCCGTGCATCTTGGTGAAGGAAAGTGTCATTTCAGATAAGCGGGGACCGCCTCGTCCCTCACCAGGTCCTCGTAGTCACCCCTTTTTCTTATCAGGGCATGCGTCCTGCCTCTCACGAGTACCTCGGCAACTGTCGGACGACTGTTGTAATTGGAGCTCATCGACATTCCGTAGGCGCCTGCGCTCATCACCGCCAGATATTCACCAGGTTTCACCTTCTCCATGCGCCTGCCTTTCGCCATGAAATCGCCGGATTCGCAGATGGGGCCCACCACGTCTGCCGTAATTTCGGCCCTCCTGTTCTTCACGACGGGTACGATGTGATGATAAGCGCCGTAAAGCGACGGCCGCATCAGGTCGTTCATCCCGGCGTCTACGATCACAAATTCCTTGCCGGCGCCTTTCTTGAGATAGAGCGTCTTTGTAACCAATATACCGGCGTTCCCCGCTATCGACCTGCCGGGCTCCATTATCAGCTTTATTTTTCTACCGTTTACAAGGGGGAGCATTGCCTTCGCAAGGTCACTCGGTTCCGGGGGCTCCTCGTCAAGATAAGGGATTCCCAGCCCACCTCCGATGTCCAGATATCTTATCCCGAATTTTCTCTTGTTCAACTCGTCCAGGAGAAAAAGTATTCTCTTCATAGCGTCCACAAAGGGGGCTATTTTGGTTATCTGAGAACCGATGTGCTTCTGCACTCCCACCACATCGACGTTTTTCAGCCTTGCCGCGGTCCGGTAGTATTCCAGAGCGTCCTCCAGCGCTATGCCGAATTTGTGCTCCCTCATCCCGGTTGATATGTAAGGGTGCGTCTGCGGGTCTATGTCGGGGTTTATCCTCAGGGCTATAGGCGCCTTCACCTTCATGGACGCCGCGATCCGGTCTATAGCCCTCAGTTCCTCCACCGATTCGACGTTGAACATCAGTATCTTTGATTTCAGGGCGAACTCTATTTCCTTATCGGTCTTGCCGACACCCGCGTAGACGATCCTGTCCGCCTGCATGCCTGCGCGGAGCGCCCTGAAGAGTTCTCCTCCGGAGACGACGTCCGCGCCGCAGCCGTTTCGCGCCAACAGGCGCAGAATTGCGCCGTTCGTATTCGCCTTCAGGGCAAAACAGACTATATGGGGATAGGAACTGTACGCCTCGTCATAGGCCTTGAAGTGTCTTACCAAAGTCTTATGGCTGTAAACATAAAGAGGTGTCCCGTATTTTTCGACAAGTGATCTGACCGGAACGTCCTCCGCATACAATTCCTTGCCCTTATAATTAAAAAAATGCATGATCCCTCTCCGTAACCCCGATCTCATTACATGATGGACCCTTTTCAACAATCGGGTATCATCAAAAGACGCGGGAAAAAGCCGATTCGCTTATTATAACCCGACGTTTTACCAGATACAAGACTCGGCGGCAGGAAATTGACTTTTGCGGCCGGTTTGCAGAAAAATATAAAAATTTATTTTGACGATCGAGGTATATATGGGCAGAAACCTTGTACAAAAGATATTTGAAGAACATCTCGCGTACGGCAAAATAGAGACGGGTACCCCCGTCGGCCTCAGGGTGGACCAGGTCTATACACAGGACGCAACGGGTACGATGACCTGGCTCCAGTTCGAGGCGCTCGGTCTCGACAGAGTCAAGCTGCCTCTGGCGGTATCCTACGTGGACCACAACATGCTGCAGTCGAACTTCATGAACCCCGACGACCACATCTTCCTTCAGACAATCGCCGCGAAATACGGGGCGTATTTTTCGAGGCCCGGAAACGGCATCTGCCACCAAGTGCATCTGGAACAGTTCGCCGCCCCCGGCAGGATCGCCCTCGGGACGGACAGCCACACCCCGACGGGCGGCGGGATGGGTATGTTAGCGATAGGGGTAGGCGGCCTTGATGCCGCGACTGTGATGGGCGGAGCGCCCTTCGAGTTGACCATGCCGAAGGTTGTAAAGATCAACCTGACCGGGAACCTTCAGCGGCCCTGGGTGACAGCAATGGACGTCATCCTGGAAATACTCAGAAGGCTCACCGTCAAAGGCGGCGTCGGGAAGATCATGGAATACGGCGGTCCCGGCGTAAAGGACCTTAACGTCACCGAAAGGGCCACGATCACGAATATGGGCGCCGAGCTGGGGGCAACCACATCGATATTCCCAAGCGACGAAAGAACGAGGTTCTATCTGACCGCGGTCGGGAGAGAAAAAGACTGGGTCGAACTCTCGCCCGATGAAGATGCCGGATATGACGAGACTATAGAGGTGGACCTCGGTTCAATCGAGCCGATGATAGCACAGCCCCACAGCCCCGACAACGTTGTGACAGTCAGGAGTCTGTCGGGTACAAAAGTAAACCAGGTCTGCATCGGGAGCTGCACAAATTCTTCCTATCAGTCGATGAAGGCGGTCGCCTCTGTGCTGAAGGGCCGGACCGTGGCCGACGAGGTGAACCTGCTGATCAACCCCGGCTCAAAACAGG
>JBJKPE010000189.1:0-5573 GCA_046706685.1 Thermodesulfovibrionales bacterium
AGATGATCGAACAGCTGTACGACAGGAAGGAGACTGTAACCGGCGTGCCGTCGGGGTTCAAGGAGCTTGATGAGCTTACCACCGGCTTTCAGAAAAGCGACCTGATAATAGTCGGCGGCAGGCCGTCGATGGGAAAGACCGCCTTTAGTCTTAACATCGCCCAGCATGTGGGAGTGAACTTGAAGGAGCCGGTTGCTATATTCAGTCTTGAAATGTCCAAGGAACAGCTGGCCTTCAGAATGCTTTGCTCCGAGGCAATGGTCGATTCAAACAGCGTTAGAAAGGGTTTTATCAAAAAAGGTGACTGGCACAATCTTACGAACGCCGCGGGAAAACTGGCGGAGTCGCCGATATTTATTGACGATTCGTCCGGGGTCAACATACTGGAGATGAGGGCAAAGGCCCGGCGGCTGAAGGCCGAACACGGATTGAGTCTGGTTATAGTCGATTATCTCCAGTTGATGAGGGGGCGGGGCAACGCGGAGAGGAGGGAGCAGGAGATTTCGGAGATATCCCGATCGCTGAAATCACTTGCCAAGGAACTGCGGGTCCCGGTAATAGCCCTGAGTCAGCTGAACAGGGGGGTCGAGACGCGGACCGGAACCAAGAAGCCGACACTGGCGGATCTGAGGGAATCGGGAGCCATCGAGCAGGACGCGGACGTAATAATATTCCTTTACCGCGATGAGGTTTACAACAAGGACAGCTCGGAAAACAAGAATAAAGCGGAGATAATAGTTTCTAAACAGCGAAACGGCCCGACGGGTACAGTGACTCTCACCTTCCTTTCAGACTGTACGAGGTTTACCGACTATTCGGACAGGGAATACAATGACGGCGAAGATACTTTCTAGGATCGCCGGCCTGATCTGTTTTTTGCTGATGTGTAGCTGATCCGCCGGCGGGGTCTTTCCTGCCGGGAGGGGGGAAATGAAAAGAAAAGCTGCAGTTGCCGGTCAATTTTATTACGGAACGACTTCCAGGCTGGTGCAGCAGGTCGAGGATTACACTGACGCCGGGATGTCGAAGGAAGACGCGATCGGCATCGTCGTCCCGCATGCGGGTCTCATGTACTCGGGAGGCGTTGCGGGTGCCGTATATTCGTCCATCAGGCCTCCAAAGACCTTCGTTATGCTTGGTCCGAACCATACCGGCCTTGGAGCGCGGGTTGCTCTCATGGATGAGGGTGAATGGGAGATTCCGACGGGGACCGTGGGGATCGACAGGAAACTGGCCAGCAAGATCGCGCTCGACAACCCGGCTGTCTCGCGGGACCCGCAGGCGCATTTTTTCGAACACTCCCTGGAGGTGCAGTTGCCTTTCATTGTTCATTTATCGCCCACGATCAGGATCGTGCCCATTGCCCTCCTCTCGCTGACGCTGAGTGAATGTCTTGAACTGGGTGAGAGGATCGCCGCTGCGGTAAAGGCGGTAGATTATCCGGTTGTGATACTGGCCAGTTCAGATATGAGTCACTATCAGCCCGACAAGGTCGCCAGAGTAAAAGACAAGCTTGCTATCCAGAGTATACTCGATATCGACCCGGAAGGACTCTATGAGACGGTCCAGAGGGAGAGAATATCGATGTGCGGTTACCTCCCGGCGACTGTGATGCTGCATACTGCAAAACTTCTCGGCGCCGGATCGGCCCGCCTGGTGAAATACGCAACATCGGGAGACGTTAGCGGCGACTATGATAGCGTCGTGGGATATGCGGGAATCATCGTCAGGTGAGGGTGTCATCCGCTCTCCTTTAATGTAGTTTATACCTAGCGTTACGAAAAGACTTGCTTTTCAAATTCGTCATGCCCGAGGTTCCTGATCGGGCCTGCCTGCCGGCAGGCGGGCATCCATTCTGTTTGAAAATTGGATTCCCGATTACTATATCGGGAATGACGGAAAAGGAACTATGACAGCGAGGTAACAACCGATTAGTCAATGTTCTGATCCGGTATAATTAAGGCAATAAAGGTATAACGGAGTGAACGTGTTCCATCCGATCCTCTTAATTGAAGACGACATAAAGATCGCCAGAGTGGTGAAGGTATACCTGGAAGGCGCAGGCTACAGGGTCGTTCATGCAGGAAGGGGGAGAGAGGGGATAGAAATGGCCTTGAAGGAGAGACCGCTGGCTGTAATACTGGACTTGATGCTGCCGGATACCTCTGGAGAGGAAGTATGTCAGGAGCTGAAGGAAATGGGGGATATCCCTGTCATCATGCTGACGTCAAAGTCCTCTGAAGATGAGAGGGTCGCAGGTTTTGCCCTTGGGGCCGACGATTATGTCGTTAAACCCTTCAGTCCGCGGGAACTGGTTTACAGGGTGAAGGCCGTTTTGAAGAGGGCGCAGAAAGGCGATCTTGCTTCAACGGAGCCGATGAGTTTCGAGAAGGGCCTGCTGATTATCGACGGCCATAGTTATACGGTCAAGAGGAAAGGTCTGTCGCTGGACCTCACGCCGACGGAGTTTAAGGTGCTCTTTACTCTGGCGTCATATCCGGGCAAGGTCTTTACCAGAGAGGAACTTGTGGAAAAGGCCCTCGGTTACCAGTTCGAGGGCTACGAAAGGAGCATCGACGCCCATATCAAGAATATAAGAAGGAAGCTCGAAGACGACGCAAAAAACCCCTCTTTTATCCTTACTATCTACGGTGTGGGATACAGATTTTCGGGGAAAAAAGATGTTTAAGAGCCTATGGGTCAGGTTTCTCATCCTCCTGTTCGCTGTTTCCCTTATAGCGCTTTCCGCCGCCTTCGTGCTCCGTGAGCTCATGGTCAGGGATTTCAGGGAATATCTAGAGGGGGAGATGGAGGACAGGGTCTACTGGGTCACCGCCTCACTGGAAAGCACCTACGAGAAATTTGGCGGATGGGAGGAGGAGAGGATAGTGGAGGATACAGTGTGGGCGCTGATGCTCGGCTTCGACGTCAAGCTGTATGATACGGAGGGGACGCTTGTCATTGATACAAAAGCTGCGATAGAGACCCTCTCGCCGCTCGTGAAAAAAAGGGTAATGGCCATTTCGGAGTCGAGGACCGGCAGGGGAAGCGGGAATTATGTCCCATATATCCTCTTTCTGGGAGGGAAAGAGATAGGCGAGCTGAAGGTGAAGTTTCTGAGACCGAAGAAAGAATCCTTGTTCATAGAACGTTCAAACAGGCTTCTCCTGATATCCCTGGTCGCCCTCGGCGGCATAGCCATCTTTTTGAGCATCATATTTTCAAAGAGATTGACCAACCCCATCCAGGGGCTTACAGAGGCCGCTGTTGCGATCGGCGACGGGGACCTGCGCAGGCGGGTCGAAACTACCGCGCATGATGAGATAGGCAGGCTCGCGAGTGCCTTTAACCGCATGGCGCAGTCTCTGCAGATACAGGAATCCCTGCGAAAGAAGCTGACGTCCAACGTGGCCCATGAGCTCAGGACGCCGATAAGTGCGGTGCGCGGCGAACTTGAAGGCATGATCGACGGATTCATCCCGACGGATACGGAGCATCTGCAGTCCCTGTATGCCGAGATAGGGAGGCTCAGAAACGTCCTGGAGGCGATTGAAGAACTTTCCCAGGCCGAGGCGAGCAGTCTGACTCTCAGGAGGCAGGAATTTGAGCTGTGTTCTTTCCTGAGGAATATTGCCGAGAGGTACACGAAGGTATTTCAGGACAAGGGGGTCGGTGTTGTTCTGGAGTGCAGCGGGAATGTTGTTCTTAAAGCCGATCCCGACAAGCTGAGCCAGGTTGTGATCAACCTGCTTAGCAATGCCCTCAAGGCCGCCAGGGCGGGCGGGAATGTGAGGGTGAGTGCATCAAAAAGTGACACGCAGGTAGCGGTCGAAGTCGCTGACGACGGGACAGGCATTAAACCAGATGACCTCCCCCATATATTTGAGAGGTTTTATCGGGGCTCTGAGGGCGGGCTTGGCCTCGGTCTTACCATCGTGAGGGAACTCGTGGAGGCCCACGGCGGGAGGGTTAAGGCCGCGAGCGAGTACGGAAAGGGCTCCACCTTTACCGTGATTTTGCCGCAGTAGTCCCTTCACAATTATTCATAATTCGCTCGATATCAGTTCACAATCCTCTGATAAGATTAAGACAATAGAGACAGACCTGCAAGAGAAGGCGTCATTTCATTGATAAAGGAGGTGATAGTTTGGAATTCAAAGGTTTCACAGAGATCAACCAAGTGAAAGGAGAAAAAAAGATGAGGTTATTCGCAATAGCAGCGGTTTTGTTGGTGTCGGTCGCATTCGCCGGAACAGCCCTCGCTGTGCCTTCGGGCAAGACCCTGGTTTTTGAAAATGCGGCTATGGGCAACGTTACGTTCAGCGGACAGGTACATGCCGACAAGGGCTTGAAATGCAGCGATTGTCATACGAAGGTCTTCCCGATGAAGAAAACGGCCCTTACCATGGCCGCGATGCGTGAAGGCAAGGAATGCGGTTACTGCCACAACGGGACAAAGGCGTTCAGCGTTAAGGGCAACTGCACGAATTGTCATAAGAAATAGCAGCTATTATCGCTATTAGGGCGGCCTTCGGGCCGCCTTTTTTTGTTGTGCGCCCGAGTTATCAGTCGGCGACGGGGAGAACTCTTTAAAGACGAGGGAGGAACGGGGTGTGTGATCCCCCTGGAGGTTGAAGGGAGATTTTCTGACCGTACCTGTTCAGGTGAGAGATACTTGGTAAAAAAACTTTTTTTCTCAAAACAGCACATTGACCTTAGGTGCCTTAACTTCTATAATGTTCTCTGTGACGAAAAAAACTTGCTGTCCGATGGCGAGGTGGGCACAGATGAAAAAGCTGGTTTTGTCGGGTCTGGGCGCTGTTGCAGGATTGCTGTTTTTCACCCTGCTGAACGGGGTGGCTTTGGGCGGCAATATACATGGACGCTTCTGTGGCGACGGATTTTTCGGTGCGTCCTGCGCATATGCCGGCGATGAGGGTCCCTACGGCGGCTCACAGGGAGGGACTTACGGAGAAAAGCAGCAGGTAACTACAAGGGACGAAGCGAAAAGGCTGCTCAAGGACTACTTTTCGCAAAAGAATGTCACCATAGGTGAAATACGGGAAAAACAATACTATTTCGAGGCTGACATCATGGATGCCAAGGGAAAAGTGATCGACAAGGTAATAGTGGACAAGAGGACCGGCCGGATACGGTCGATATATTAGCCTCCTCCGGCAAAGCCGAAAGCAAGAATAGTTTCACCGCAGAGACGCAGAGATCGCAGAGAGCTTAATATTATATATTTCTGCTGAGAGGGCAGAAATATATATACTGCCATGATGAGCTTTTTTTGTTTTCCGGCCTCTCACCGGAAAACAAAATTAACTTGATCTCTGCGTCCTCTGCGTCTCTGCGGTGAACAGTGCCGTTAGAATTTTTTTTTGGTTATTCGAAGCTGATGAATTTTTTTGGATCTATTTTCTTTGCTACCCTGGCGGGGATGAGGCCGGCCGAGAGGGTTGTGAGGAACAGGATAATGATGACCGCCGAAAGATAGAGAACCGGCACTCGCAGGTGTATTTCCCATCCGAACGATATTTTATTGACTACCTCGATAAGAATGATGCTCA